>JAFAEU010000035.1 GCA_023423855.1 Pseudomonadota bacterium
ACGGCACCCGCGCCAATGGCCATCCGCTCGACGTGCAGGCCAAGGTCGAGGAATTCCAGCGGGTGACCGGATACAACGGCGACATCCACCGCCCCAACTACCTGAAGGCGGCCTGGGGCAGCATCCAGGTGAAGCGCTGCGTGCTCAAGGGCGCGTCGATCGCCTACAAGCTGTTCCGGCCCGACGGCACGCCGTTGCGCGCGGTCATCACCGCGAACTTCAGCGATGCCAGCGACGACCAGACGCGCGTCGCCATGGCCCGCGATTCCTCGCCCGACCTCTCGCACGTGCGCACGCTCAAGGCCGGCGAAAGCCTGGCGATGGTCTGCCACGACATCTACGGCGACCCGACGCTGGCACTGCAGGTCGCGCGCGCCAACGGGCTGGACGGGTTTCGCCATGTCCCGGCCGGGACCCGCATCGTGTTTCCACCGCTGGAGAAATGACCATCCGCGCCGAACGCTCACTGCCGACCGATGCCTCGCATCGCGAATTCACCATCCTCGTCAACGGCGAGGAAGTGCCGCGCGAGCAGCCTCTGGTGTCGCTGCGCGTCTCCAACCTGGCCAATCGCGTCGCCAGTGCGCGCCTCGTGTACGCCGACGGAGTGGCGAGCAGCGGGGATTTCCCGCTAAGCAACCAGTCGCTGTTCGCGCCCGGGGCAGAGGTGCAGATCCGCGCCGGCGGGTCGAACCGGGCCGACCTCCTGTTCCATGGCGTGATCGTCAGGCAGGCCCTGAAGGTCCGTGCGGGCACGTCCCCGCAGCTGCACGTCGAGTGTCGCCATGCGGCGTTCCGGATGACCCTGCAGCGCCGGAACCGGAACCACTTCGATTGCCGGGACAGCGAGGTGATCGAGGACCTCGTGGGCGCCGCGCAGCTGCCGTGCGATGTCGAAGCCACGACGGTGCAGCATGCGCAACTGGTGCAATGCGACGCCAGCGACTGGGACTTCGTCGTGGTGCGCGCCGCAGCGAACGGACAGGCCGTGGTCACCCGCGACGACAGGCTCGTGGTGATGGCGCCGTCGGCGTCGGCCGATCCCGTGGTGGCATTGCAGTACGGCGCCACCCTCATCGAACTGGACGCCGAACTGGATGCGCGACTGCAGGTGGAGTCCGTCGCAACGGTGCGATGGGATGCCGCCGACCAGTCGGTCGCGCTCGAGGACGCGCAGGCACCCGGCTTCGCCGGCCCGGGCAACCTCGCGCCGGGCGATCTCGCCGACGCCATCGAATCGGGCCCGTTGACCTTGCATCACCAACTGACCGGCGCGGAGGAGGCACGCATGCTCGCGCAGGCGCATTGGCGCGCGCGCCAGGTCGACAAGGTGCGGGGACGGCTGTACTGCGATGGCCTCGGACAGGTGCGGCCCGGCGACGTGGTCGACGTGCAGGGCATCGGCGAGCGCTTCAGCGGACAGGTCTGGATCAGCGGCGTGCTGCACGAGATGGACCTCGCCCGCGGCTGGAAGACCCACCTGCAGTTCGGCAGCGTCGCGCTCGACGAATCGCTGGCGCAGCGCCTGTCGCGGCCGCGTGCCACCGCCATGGTCGCGACCGTGCCGGGGCTGCAGGTCGGCATCGTCACCGACATCGAGGACCCGCAGGGCGAGGAGCGGGTGCGGATCCGGCTGCCGCTGGTGGACGCCGGCGACGATGGCGTCTGGGCGCGGCTCGCGTCGCCGGATGCGGGCCCGCAGCGCGGCTGGGTGTTCCGGCCCGAGCCCGGCGACGAGGTGGTGGTGGGCTTCTTCGACGACGACCCGCGGCTTCCGGTCGTGCTCGGCATGCTCCACAGCAGCGCGCGGCCCGCCCCCCACGCCGCCGACGCCGACAACCCGCGCAAGGGGCTGCTGACCCGCAGCGGCCTGCGCCTGCTGTTCGACGACGAAGGCAAGTCGGTGACGCTCGCGACGCCGGAAGGGCGGGAGCTGCGGCTCGGCGACGACGACGCGGCCATGACGCTCTCCGACGGCAACGGCAACCGCCTGGTACTCGACGACAGCGGGATCACGCTCGAGAGCCGCGGCGCCATCCGCATCCGTGCCGGTGGAGATGCCTCGCTGGAATCGGACGCGTCGCTGCGGATCAAGGCCGGCGGCGAGCTCTCGGCGGAGAGTTCTTCGACGGCGAAGGTCCAGGCCTCCGCCGCGCTCACCCTGAAAGGCTCGACCGTACTCATCAACTGAGGATCCCATGCCCAACGCAGCCCGCCTCGCAGACATCACCACCCATGCCGGCATCGTCGCGGGCCCCGGCGTGCCGACGGTGCTGATCGGCGGCATGCCGGCCGCCGTCGCCGGCGACACCCATGCCTGCGGCCTGCCGCCGGCCGGCCACCAGCCGACGGTCAGCCCCTTCACCGCGGGCAGCACCAGCGTGCTGATCGGCGGCATGCCCGCGCTGCGCGCCGGCGACGCCTGCGTTTGCGGCGCAAGCGTGGCGGTCGGCTGCCCCACCGTCATCATCGGGTGATGCCATGAGCGAGGCACCGTCGTTCCTGGGCCGCGGCTTTTCGTTTCCGCTCCGTTTCAGCAATGGCGGCGTGGCCATGACCGAAGCCGAGGCCGACATCGACGCCAGCCTGCGCGTGTTGTTCGGCACCCGCCCGGGCGAGCGCACGCTGCATCCCAGGTACGGCCTCGACCTCAGCGACCTGCTGTTCGAGCCGCTGTCGACCACCGCGCGGACCTTCCTCAAGGACCGCATCCTGACCACGGTGCTGGTGTACGAGCCGCGCATCGACCTGCTCGACGTGCACCTGGACGATACCGCGCTCGACGGCGGCCTGCTCACCATCACGCTCGACTACCGCGTCCGCGCCACCAACTCGCGCTACAACCTGGTCTATCCGTTCTATCGGGTCGACGCCAACGAACTGCGCGAGTCGCCGGTGCGGCAGGGAGGCGCGTGACGACGATGGCATCGCGGCTGCCTCCATCCGTCACCGCCCCCTCGCCAGGGGCCTCGCAGGCCGGACGCCTCGATCCCCGCCTCGATCCTTCGTCCGCGCCGCTCGACGACAAGGACGCACTGTCGCGCCTGCAGCACCTGCGCTCGCTTGCCGGCCACATCGCCTTCCACGATGACGCATCCGAGGCACCCGCTGCGTCCGACGACGGCTCCCCGTCGCCCAGCGGCGACTGGATGCGATTCTTCCCCTCGGAGGGCATGTCCACCGGCGATGGCAGCTTCGCCTCGCGCAACGACGGCGCCTTGCCGCCCCACCTCGCGCTGCTGCTGGCGTGGCTGGAGCAGGCCGAGACCACGCGCGCCCTGCTCAACGAGTTCACTGCGCGCCACCTGCAGTTCCAGATGGGCGACGTGCTCGGCTTCTCGAAGCGGCCACCCGTTCCCGATCGCGCGCACCTGCTGGTGGAACTCAAGAAGCACGTGGCCCCGGTCGAGGTGTCGCCGGCGATGCGCTTCGGTGCCGGGCGCGACGCGCGCAAGGTCGAACAGGTGTTCAAGCCGGTACGGCCGGTGGTGGTCAACCATGCGCGCGTGGCGTCGCTGTGCCGCGTCTCGCTGGACGACGGGCGGCTGCGTTTCGCACCCGTCGCGGATTCGCTCGATGGCCTCGGCACGCCGCTCGACCCCGGCGACAGCCGCTGGCCGCCCTTCGGATCGCGCGATACGGCGCCGGCGGACCCACCGGCACCGGTTGGCTTCGCCATTGCCTCGCCCGTGCTCCGCCTCCAGGGGGGCAAGCGCACGGTGAGGCTGGTACTCGACCTGGACGGTCTGGACGCATCGCTCGATCCCGAGACGATCGCCGATGCATTCGACGCTTATGTCAGTACGCCGCAAGGCTGGTCCGGACCGCACGTGTTGACCGGCGTCGCACAGGGCGGACAGGTGGAGCTCTCGTTCACGCTCGACGTCGGCGACCCCGCCGTGGTCGACCACGCGCGGGACATCCATCGCCAGCACTTTCCCGACGGCCTGCCGGTGGTGCAGTTGCTGCTCACGCCGGATGCGCGGTACACCCGATTCGCGGCGTTGCGCCTGCGGGTGGCGCAGGTCGGCGTGGACGTCAGCAAGTTGCGTGGACTGGTCGTCGAGAACGATGACGGCGCCGTCGACTCGAGCAAACCGTTCCTCGCCTTCGGCGCGTTGCCCAGCGTGGGCTCGCGGCTGCACCTGGGCTGCCAGGAGGCGCTGGGCAAGCCCCTGACCTCGCTCGCGATCCAGCTCGAATGGCAGGCCCCTCCTTCACTGTCGTCGCATTACAGCAACTACGCGGGCTCGGCGCACCTCAACGACGGCGTCGAGGCGAGGCTGGACTGGCAAGGCGCCGATGGTGCCCCGCGCGACCGCAGCGCTCAGTTGCTGCGCCCCGGGGACCGGGGCAACACCACGCTGGACCTGTTCGCATCCGGTTCGGCCACGCCACCCCCGGGCGGCGTGCGCGTGCAGGCCCTGCGCGCCAGCGGCAGCGCGTTCGCGCAGCGCCGCGCGACCGTGCTCGAACGGGCGTCGCCGATCCTGCGTGTGCCGGCCATGGCGTATTTCACGTTCGGCGCCCCGACGCCCTCGTCGTCGGCGCGCGCAGGGTTCGTCACGATCACGCTGCTCGGGGACCTGCTGCATACCCAATATCGGAAGCAGTCGGTCGACAAGCTGCTCGCGGATCCGCGCGTGGTGCTGAACGAGCCGTACACGCCCAAGGTACGCGACCTGCACCTGTCCTACAGCGCTCTGTCCGAGCCGAGCCGGATCGCCGATCCCTCCGAGGAGGCGTTCACCGA
>JAFAEU010000081.1 GCA_023423855.1 Pseudomonadota bacterium
TTCCTGCAGGGCCAGCACGGCCGTGCCGCGGTGACCGGGCTGCAGTTCCGCGTCGGGCTGCGATGGCGATGGGGTGGGCGCGGCGGGTTGGGGCGTGCGGGGAGCGGTGTCGCCGGTCCGCGGCGGCTGCGATGCGAGCAATGGCGTCGGTGTGGCTTCGCGTCCCCGCAGCAGATAGTCGGGCAGGCCGTTGACCAGTCGCGGGGCGGCCTCCTGCGTGCTTCCCGAGGTGTTCGCACTGAAGCGTTCGCCGAACTCGTCGATCGTGCGGCCGAGGCGACGCAGCGGTTCTCGGGTGTCGAGGGCGACTTCCGTGGCGGCCAGCAACTCGGCGGGACTCCAGTCCTTGAACCGCTCGGCGGGCAGGCTGGACTGCGTGCGGAATGCTTCGATGGCCTGGTTGGTCCGGCTGCCCGGGCCTCCGCGGATTCCGTCCACGACCAGGGGTTGTCCGCGGGCGTCGGTGAATCCCAGCTCGTTGAGATTGTGCTGAACTCGGCCAATGGTTGAATGGCTGCCATCCCGACTGGCTAGTTGCTCAAGCGTAACCTTGCCTCCCTGTATGTCTCGAACGAGGTCCTCGGTGATTGTTTCAGCCCATTGCCGTGATGCCGCAACGCGAGCATATGCGCCGTTTCTTCCGCCATTGATGATTTCGCCTGCAGCAAGCGGGTCATGGCGGGCGTGCTCTGGCACCTTGTCCTTCCAGTACGCAATTGCGAGCTTCGCGGCCAGTTCTGGTTCCGCGGCCAGATCGGGATTGCTCTGGAGGTCGATACCGAACTTCTGTCCGTAGGTGGTGTAGTTGTACCTCCCCGTGTACTGGAAGTATCCGCGCCCATGGAATCTCCACCCATCACCCACTTCGTTGTTTCCAAGGTCCCTGCGGTTCTCATACATGACGGTCGCAATCTGCTCGGGGTCCTTGCTCGCGATTGCGGACTGGATTTCTTCCCGGGTATATCTTCTGGCGGCTGACGGGACTTGGGATGCGAGATAGTCTGCATTGCGATACTTGAAACTCTCGTGCATCGAAGAGAAGCGCCTCGTTTCCACCGACGCATTTCCCATGATGTTCGCCAGTTCATCCGGCGAGGTTATTCCCGCTTCAATCGCCCTTGTGAAAAGCAGTGCGGAGCTTTCATTGAACCTGGGCATCTCCGGCCTCCTTCACTAGTCCACTGTCCGATTCTTCATGAGAGCTTCCAGGAGATCTTCCGGATCGAAGTCGTGCATCGAGATCCACCCGAAATCATCGGGGTATCGGATTTCTTCTACGACGGCCTGCATCTCTTCGCTTTCAGGGTTGTACAAGGGGTAGCTGTTCCTGGCGCCAGAAAGGTGCCATTCATCCTTTTCCTTGGAGTACTCAAAGGAATAGATCGATACGCTTCTTGTGTAGTGGTTTGAATACGTCACCCTGCCGGATTCGTTGTCCAGACCAAGGTAGTCATTCAAATCATCAGGGCTTGTTGCGACTTCCCTGGCGAAGGCAATGTGCGTGCAATCCACCGCTTTCGTGGTTCTGCCGGACATTTCATATGAGTCCGAAGTCCTGCGGATGATCATGAGTTCGCAGGGGTTCCATGAGGGGTCATGGGCCTCGGCCTGGTTGATGTGCCGCAAGACAATTGCATGACTGGGATGCGCTTCATCAGGAAGAGTGATCTCCCTGTGGGCGAGTAGAACTCGATCCGTTCCCAGGAAAGCCATGATTGATTCAGTCTCATTGCCTTTTGTGGGGGGTATTTCCGTGTCGGATTGTGAGTCAAGGCCGCGAGAATCGAATGATTTCCCCGATTCAATTCCGGGCGATGGGGCTTCTTGAGGTTCATGCTGGCTTCCATCTTGAGTGCATGCTGTCAACATGCAGGTCGTGCCGAGTGCCACTGCCATCGCAATGCTGGAAAGTTTCATGATCTTCTTCATTCTGGATGTGGGGGATTTCTTCTTTGCGACAAGCACGCAACAAGCCGGTCGCTACGTCGTCATAAGCGCCGCTGCGGCGCCTTCGTCTGGAGAAATCGCAAGGCGGATTTGAGCGGGCTCACCCGATAGTTCAAGCTGTCCGACTTCAACCCTGCCCAGCAGTCGTTTCGTGAAGTACCCATCCCTGTAGTACCGGATCTTCCTGCACAGCACCGGATGGGCCAGGCCTTCGTAGAGGAGGATCTGCTTCTCCGGCCCCATCGCCTTGAGCTCCTGCGGCAGCATCAGTGCGCGCTTTTCCATGACTTCGTTGTCCGAGACGCTGCGGCCCTGTCCGTGCGAGCGGGTGCGGGCGCGGCGGCGGATGGTGGTGTAGCCGAGCATTTCGGAGTAGTCGTTGGCATCCTGCTGCTCGCGCGGGGCGTAGACGATCTGCAGGGCGTGGTTGGTGATGATGGTGCGCGAGAGTTCCTTGCCGTAGACGGCGTCGAGCTGGGCCATCGACTGGATGATCGGCAGCAGGCGCAGGTTGTAGCCGGCCATGTAGGCCACCGATCGGGAGATGATGTCCACGCGGCCGATGGCGCTGAATTCGTCCATCAGCAGCAGGCACTGGTGCTTGAGCGACTTGTCGTTCTGCGGCAGTACCCGGGTGTTGACGTTGATCAACTGGCTGAAGAACAGGTTCACGATCAGCCGGCTCTCGGCCAGCTTGTCGGGCTGGATGCCGACGTAGATGGTCATGCGCTTGCGGCGGACGTCGTCGAGGCTGAAGTCGTCGCCGCCGGTGGCCGCATCCAGCACCGGGTTGAGCCAGGGGTTCAGCGGTTCGCGGAACGCGCCGATAATCGAGGCGAAGGTCACGTCCGCCTGCGACAGCAGGCCGGCGAAGGCGGTCCGGGCATGCGGGCTCAGCCAGGGTTTCGCGGCCAGCGCCTGCAGGTAGGGCTTGAGCTCTCCGCCGTCGCCGGAGGCGGCGCGCAGCACCGCGCCGAGGGTGGGCGGGCGCAGCAGCTCGCGGGGCACGCCCTGCCGGAGCTGGTCGTCATGGGTCTCGAACAGGTACAGGGCGAAGGCCAGGAACGCGTTGCGCGCCTGGCCGACCCAGAACCTGTCCTTGTCGTCGCCGTCGGGATAGAGCATCGCGGCGATGGCCTGGAGGTCCGAGATCCGGAAGGCCGGGTCGGCGGAGACGTAGGTCATCGGGTTCCAGCGATGGCTGCGGCGATCCCCGGCGAAGGGGTTGAACAGGTAGATCTCGTGGCCGATGGACCTGCGCCAGCCGGAGGTGAGGTCGAAGTTCTCCTGTTTGATGTCGAGCACGACGGCCGATTCGCGGTAGTCGAGCAGGTTGGGAACCACCACGCCCACGCCCTTGCCCGAGCGGGTGGGCGCGGCGAGGATGACGAACTGCTGGCCGGACAGGCGCAGCAGCTTGCCGTGCATGCGGCCGACGACGATGCCGTCGTCCCTGCGTCCGAGGAAGCCCTTGCCGGCGAGGTCGGACAGGCCGGCGAAGCGCGCGCGCCCATGCAGGTTGCGGTGGCTGCGCAGCTTGAACAGCATCACCAGCGTCGCCGCCCAGGCCAGCAGCATCAGGCCGAAGCCGATGCCGCCCGCGGCCCGGATGCGCCATGCGTAGCGCGCGACCTGCGGGTGATCCAGGTGCCTGGCGTAGTCGTACCAGGTGCCGGCCTTGAGCAGGCCGGTATCCAGGCCAAGGAACACCAGCGCCAGGTAACCCGACAGGTAGGCGCCGCCCAGCAGCGCGAGCACGCTTGCCAGCAGTGCGGTCAGGACACGGTAGTTCATGGAACCTCCTTGTTGGAACCACGGGCCACGATCGCCACGGGTCCTGCCGCGGCGATCCGTTCGCGCGCTATCGGCCGGCCGCTTCCACGGATGCGCCGGCGTCGACCAGGACGTACTCGTCGTTCTTCGTCCAGCGCTGCAGCCCGTCCTCGAGCTTCACGCAGGGGCGGCCATCGCAGGACGTGATCGCGACGTGCCGCAGCGCTTCCAGGACATCGGCCCGGACCTGCGCGCGCTCGGCGCGCTGGAGGTTGTGCCGGGCCGCGTAGGCGCTGCCGCCGACGAGGACGACCGCCGCGACCGCCAGCGACGCGATCGACTTCCACTCCAGCAAGCGCATGCGCAGGCCGGCCGAGCATTGCTCGATCCGCAAACGTTCGCCCAGCTGCTGCAGGCGGTCGACGGTGTCCTCCAGCGATCGCGAAGCGCCGGCCAGTTCCCGTGCGAGCGCCTCGCGGATGGCGCCCCGGGCGTGCTGTTCGAGTTCAAGCTTGCCGGCGGCGACGCCCTCCCCGAGGGCGTCGGCCGAATGCCGCAGGTCCAGCGCGGCGGCCTGCTGTTCCGCAATCGCCTTCTCGCACTGCTGCGTGA
>JAFAEU010000246.1 GCA_023423855.1 Pseudomonadota bacterium
GCGAACGAGCAGCAGCCGCGGCGGACGCACGCTGCCCTGGCCGACGGCGAGGATGCCGCCCATGCCGAGCTTGTCCATCGCCGGCACGTCGAGCACCTCGATCCTCAGCGGCAGGCCCGCCGCGGCCTTGCGCACGCGCGCGACGAACTCTTCCGGCCACAGCGCATTGGCCGGCTCGGTGGACAGGTCGCGCGCGAACGCGACCGCGTCGGCGACCGGCTTCCACTGCGCCGCGTACACCGCGCCCGCACCGGCGCCGGCGCGGGTGCGGATCACGAGTTCGCCCTTGCCCGCCTGCGCGCCCTCGTCGTCGTCGGGCTTGCGCGAGCGGTACTTGTCGAAGCGGTACTGGCCCAGCGCGGCGCCGAACGCGAGGTGCGAGGCGGCGTCGGCCTCGTCGCCGTCCCACACCAGCTCGAAGCGCGAGGCACGGCTCTTCGCCGCCGCCTGCGCGACGCGGCCGCCGATGTCCTCCAGCTTGCGCGGCGCCAGCACTTCCTTGCCGGTGCCCAGCACCAGCAGGCGCTCGTAGCCGCCGAAGCCACGCAGGTCCAGCGTGCTGTCAGCCTTGCCCTTGAAGCCTTCCGACTCCGCGGCACAGCGCAACGCGCCGGAGGTGCGCGCATCGATCGCGGCGAACGTGCCGTCCGCCGGCAGGCCCTCGGTCACCGTGATCGCCAGCGAGCCGGTCTCCGGCACCGCGTGGGCATCGAACGTGAGCGTGCGCTGCGCCTGCGCGGCATACGGCCACGACGCGGCGAGCAGGAACAGGGAAAACGAGAGCGCAGCAAGCGATCTGGACATCAAAGGTGCCCCGGGGAATCTTCTGATGGGAATCGCGGGCCGCGGCGTGGCGGCGCGCCATCCGACCTTAACCCGAGGGCCGTTCAGCCGGGCATGCCGAAAGTCATGCGCGCCGCGACGCGCGTCCGGCCGCGAGCACCGCCGCCCCCATCAGCAGTGCGCCGACGAGCATCGCGATCGCCACGTTGCGCAACTCCTCGGGCCTCGCGTGCAGGACCAGCCAGGCGATCACCAGCAGCGCGGTGCCGACCACCCACGGCCCGCCCGGCACCGAGAACACCGCCGGCGCCATGCCCCCGCCCGCCGCCCGCCGCCGCAGCACCGGCACCGCGATGCAGGTGGCGGCATAGGCCAGCAGGCGCGTGATCGTGCTCAGCGCCACCGCGGTCAGGAACGAACCCGACAGCGTCAGCGCCAGCATGCACAGCGCGGTCAACGCGATCGCCCGGTGCGGCGTGCGGTAGCGCGCGTGCGTGCGCGCGAACACGGCCGGCAGCTGGCCCTGTTCCGCCATCGCGTAGAGGATGCGCGGCGCCGCGAGCACCAGGCCGTTCAGCGTGCCCGAGATCGACACCAGTGCGCCGAGCACGATCACACCCGCGCCGAGGCTCCCGGCGAAGCGCCCGGCGGCGTCGGCCAGCGGCGTGGTCGAGGATGCGAGCCCCGGCAGCGTGCCGATCGACACCGCCTGGATCAGCAGGTACAGCGGCGCGATCACCGCCATCGACGCCAGGATCGCGAACGGCAGCGTGCGCCGCGGATCGCGCACCTCGCCCGCGGGCACGGTCGCGGTCTCGAACCCGGTGAAGGCGAACACCAGCAGCAGCATCGCGCTCGAGAAGTCGCCGACCGACGGCGCGGCTTCCGGCACGTAGAGCGCCGGTTCGACGAAGAACATCCCCACCCCGACGAACAGCAGCAGCGGCACCAGCTTGCCGATGGTGAACACGTTGGCCACGATCGCCGCCGTGCGCACGCCACGGATGTTGACCGCCGCGATCGCCAGGGTCGCCAGCGAGGCCACGGCCACGCGCCCGCCCGTCGACGCCACCGCCGGCCAGGCGTGCGCGAGGTAGTCGATCAGCAGGTTGCACAGCGCAGCGAACGCGGTCACCCGCGTCAGCCAGACCAGCCAGCCGACCTGGAAGCCGACGAAGGGCCCGAACGCGGTGCGCGCGTACAGATAGGGTCCGCCCGTCTCCTCGAAACGGCTGCCGACCTCGGCGAAGCACAGCACCACCAGCAACACCAGCAGCGCGCAGGCGACGTAGGCGAGCAGCGCCCAGGGGCCGAGCAGTTCGTGCACCCGCGCCGGCAGCCCGAAGATGCCGGCGCCGATCACCGCATTGATGAACAGCGCGACCATGCTGCCGCGGCCGATTCCGCGCAGCAGGGGCCTCTCGCCGCGCGCCGCCACCCCTTAGCGCCCGATCAGGATCGCGGGCAGCGCGACCAGCCCGAGCAGCAGCGCGATCGCGAGGATGCTCAGCGCCACGCGCAGCGGCTGCTTGCGGGCGACGTCGGCGAAGGTTTCCGCGGTGCCGTCGCGCTCGGCCTGCGCCTGCTCGGCGCGCACGCGCAGCGCGCGCTCGCGCTGGTAGTCGGCCATGCGCCGCTTCGCCTCGGGCAGGTCGGCGTCGTTGCGCACCCAGATGCCGCCGGCGGAGATCCCGAACGGGCTGGGCCGGGTCTCGTAGTGCTCGATGCGTGCGGCGTCGAGGAAGGCGCGGACGTCGTCGGCCTCGTCATCGGGCACGTTGCGCAGGTTGAGCAGCAGTTTCGCCATCGGCGGATGATAACCCGGGGCCGTCCTGCGTGGCTTGCCGCCGCCATCCGGCAGATATTCCGGGGCAAAGCCGGTAGTTGCTGCCAGCACCTGTTGTCGTCATCCCCGCGAAGGTGGGGAT
>JAFAEU010000257.1 GCA_023423855.1 Pseudomonadota bacterium
GGCGAACACGGCGAACATGCCGGCGAAGCCAATGGCCCCGGTGCCCAGCGCCAGCCACACCGGCGCGCGGTTGAAGTCGCGCAGTTCGCGCAGCGCGTCGGTGCGCGGCGCGCCGAGGCCGGGCGGCAGCACGCGCGCGGTCATCGCCACCGTCGCCAGCGCGATCAGCGACACCGCGGCGAAGGCATAGCGCCAGCTGAAGACCTGCCCCATCCACGTCGCCAGCGGATTGCCGACCAGCAGCGCCACCGACAGGCCCAGCATCACCCGTCCGACCGCCTGTCCGCGTTTGTCGGGCGCGCTGACGTGCGCGGCCACCAGCGCGGCGATGCCGAAATAGGCGCCGTGCGGCAGCCCGGCGATGAAGCGGAACAGCAGCAGGCTGCCGTAGTGCGGCGCCAGTGCGCTGAGCAGGTTGCCCAGCGCGTAGAACGCCATCAGCCACAGCAGCAGGGTGCGCCGGCGCTGCCTGGCGCCGAGGATCGCCAGCAGCGGCGCGCCGACCACCACGCCCAGCGCATAGGCGCTGATCGCGTGGCCGACCTGCGGCTCGCTCACGCCGACGCCGCGCGCGATCTCGCTGATCAGCCCCATCGCCACGAACTCGCTGGTGCCGATGGCGAAACCGCCCATCGCCAGCGCGAACAGGATCAGCGCGACCTGGCGCGCGGGCAGTGCGGGGGCGGCAACGGGGATTGCGCCGGGGAAAGTGGGGGTCATGGCACGATTATGCTGCGCTGCAGCATGGATGTCGACACGGCCGGCGGGAACGCTGCGTGCCGCGATATGGGCCGGTTATCCGATCACCTGCAGGTCGGCCCCCGTATCAAGTACGGGGGCAGGCTCTACGTGGCCGACGCGGGATGTTGAAGGCGCCGGGGACGTAGCCCCGACCTACGGATCCGGACCCGCCGGCCGGATCAATGCTCGCCGCGCGCGAACGCCGCGAAGCCGGCCACGAAGTCGCGCAACTGCCCGGCGACCTTGTCCTCGGCCAGCGCCCCCTCGGCGTCGAACGCGCCGCCGGCGCGCGACACCATCAGCCGGCCGCCGAACCAGACCCTCGCGCGCAGCGTGCGCAGCACCGGCCACCATGCGTCCTGGGCGAGGATGGTGCCGAAGCCGCCGGGCGAGGCGCCGATCACCGCGAAGGGCCGGTCGCCGAACAGCTGCGGGATCTCCGAGGCCGGGCGCGACAGCCAGTCGATCGCGTTCTTGAACACGCCCGGGATGCCGTTGTTGTACTCGGGCGTGGCCAGCAGCACGCCGTCGGCGGCGCGCAGCTTCGCCTTCAGCGCCTCGACCGCGCCGGGAATGCCGGACGCGGCCTCGGCGTCGCCGTCGTAGAGCGGGATGCCGTGCAGCGTCGCAACCTCGAGCGCCACGCCCTCGGGCAGGTCGCGCGCCGCGGCGCGCAGCAGCGCGGTGTTGAACGAGCCGGCGCGCAGGCTGCCGGAAATGCCGAGCAGGCGGATCATCGCGGACTCCCCGGGGATGTTCCTCGCATCCTAGCGCGACGCATCGCCCGGGGGCCGTCCGCGGCAAACGCGGCGGTCAGTCGCGGGCCTTGCCGATGACCTTGCCGGTCGCCGGGTCCAGCCGCAGTTCGACGTCCTTGCCGGCCGCGTCCTCGGCCTCCGCCTTCCACACGCCGTCGTCGAACTCGACGTCGTGCACCTTGTCGTAGCCGGCGGCGGCGAGCCTGGCCTCGACGTCGGCCTTGCCCAGGTTCGCGACCTGTTCGTTCGCATAGACCTCGCCGGTGCTCGCGTCGATGCGCACCTGCACGCGGTTGCCGTCGGCGCTGCGCGCGTCGGCCTCCCACATGCCGTCGTCGAACTCGACGTCGTTGATCTTGGTGTAGCCCTGCGCCTCGAGCTTCGCGCGCACCTCGGCTTCGGTCAGCGCATCCTGCGCGAAGGCTGCGCCGCCTGCGGCGAGCAGGGCGACGGCAAGCCACGTCTTCGTCTTGTTGATCGAATGCATCACGCACTCCTGGATCAGTGGGGGAGTGCGCATGCTGGTCGGTCGCGGCGCAATCCCCGGTGAAGCCGGCCCGTTGCGGTGGGCGGGGATTCATCAATGCAAAGGACTGAAGTCCTGTCATTTCGACCGCAGGGAGAAATCTTCTTCCCGTGCACCGGACGGAAGATTTCTCCCTGCGGTCGAAATGACAGGGAGCGATGGCGACGGACACGAACAGCGGCACGGACGATGGACATGCACCGAACGCACGGGGCGCAAGCGCCGAAGGCGCCGGTGCGCGGGCTCGCCACCCGGACCGGCGGGAACGCCATGAAGAAGCCCGGCGCAGGGCCGGGCTTCTTCCGCTTGCAACCGCTGGCGCCTGCGTCAGCGCACGCTGCCGCGGCGGAACAGGTTGACGATCGCGAGCAGGACGATCGCACCGATCAGGGCGGTGATCAGGAAACCGACCCAGCCGCCGCCGAGGCCCAGCCCCAGGGTCGGCAGCAGCCAGCCGCCGATCAGTCCGCCGATGATGCCGACGACGACGTTGAGGATGATGCCCTGTTGGCCGTCGGTCCTCATGATCAGGCTCGCAAGCCAGCCTGCGATGCCGCCCACGATCAGATAGATGATGAAATTCATGCGGGTTCTCCAGTCGGGAACGAGGGTTACGCACATTCCTGGGGGAGTGCGGGAGAGCATGCTCCCAGATCCTGCGTGACGGCAACGTCGGCGCCGCCGGCCGGTCCGATCAGGGCATGTTGTCCCGCAGCAAACGCAGCAGCGCTTCGCGCGGCAGCTTGCCGGTCTCGTTGCGCGGCAGCGACGCGACGCGACGCAGCGGGCGCGGCAGGAACACCGGATCGACGCTGCGGCGCAGCGCCTGCCGCACCGACGCCTCGTCGAGCGTGTCGCTGACGTAGGCGGCGGCGATACGGCGCACGCCGGCGGCCTCGTCGTCGAGCTGGAACACCGCGCCGTCGCGCACGCCGGGGATCTCCAGCAGGCGGCGCGTGAGTTCGGCCAGCGATCCGCGCTTGCCGGCGATCTCCAGCAGATCGGCCTGGCGGCCGCGCAGCACGAAGCGACCGTCATCGAGCATTTCGACCAGGTCCGCCAGCAGCACCGGCTGCGCGAGGTGCGGGGCGCCGACGCGCGTGCCGTCGGGGCGCGGCTGCAGCCGCACGCCGGGAAACGGCGTCCACGCCTCGTCGCGCGCGGTGCGGCGGGACGCGAAGATGCAGGTTTCGGTGGAGCCGAAGGTCTCG
>JAFAEU010000321.1 GCA_023423855.1 Pseudomonadota bacterium
GCTAAAAGCGAGGCGCGGGTCTTGGCTCCCTCCCCCGCCCGCGGGGGAGGGTTGGGGTGGGGGCAACCGCGACACGATTGCGCAGCCCGCTCAGCGCGCGCTGTACGCGTGCACCTCGTCGACCAGCACCGCGACATGCTCCGGATCCATGTCCGGCGACATGCCGTGGCCGAGGTTGAAGACGTGGCCCTCGCGCGAGCCGCCGTTGCCCTCGCGGTAGCTGTCGAGCGCGCGCCGCGCTTCGCGGCGGATCGCGTCGGGCGAACCGTACAGCGTGGCCGGGTCGAGGTTGCCCTGCAGCGCGACCTTGCCCTGCGTGCGGCGCGCGGCTTCGCCGAGCTCGACCAGCCAGTCGACGCCGACGCCGTCGGCGCCGCTGGCCGCGAGTTCCTCGAGATAGGCGGCGGTGCCCTTGCCGAACAGGATGAGGGGGGTATGCACGGCGGCTTCGCCGTCGCCACGCGTGCGGTCCGCGCCTTCGCCACGTTCCAGCTCGCACGCGATGCGCTGCAGGTAGGGCAGGGAGAATTCGCGGTACATGGCGGGCGACAGCACGCCGCCCCAGGTGTCGAACACCTGCAGCGCCTGCGCACCGGCCGCGCGCTGTGCGGACAGGTAGGCGATCACCGCGTCGGCGTTGACCGAGAGCAGCGCGTGCAGCGTCGCCGGATCGTTCAGCGCCATCGCCTTGATCCGCGCGAAGTCCTTGCTGCCGCCGCCTTCGACCATGTAGCAGGCCAGCGTCCACGGGCTGCCGGAAAAACCGATCAGCGGCACCTTGCCGTCGAGTTCTCGGCGGATGGTGCGCACCGCGTCCATCACGTAGCGCAGTTCGCTGTCCATGTCCGGCACGGAGAGGCGCGCGGCGTCGGCGGCGCTGCGCACGGTGCGCTCGAACTTCGGGCCTTCGCCCTCGACGAAGTACAGGCCCAGGCCCATCGCGTCGGGGATGGTCAGGATGTCGGAAAACAGGATCGCGGCGTCCAGGTCGAAGCGGCGCAGCGGCTGCAGCGTCACCTCGCAGGCGATTTCCGGATTCTTCGCCATGGCGAGGAAGCTGCCGGCCTGCCTGCGGGTTTCGCGGTATTCCGGAAGGTAGCGGCCGGCCTGGCGCATCAGCCAGACCGGGGTGCGGTCCACGGGTTCGCGGCGCAGGGCGCGGAGGAAGCGGTCGTTCTTCAGGGTGTGGGTCATGTGGTCCTGCGTCCGGTTGCGATCCCGAACGCTCTCAAGTGAATTGTCATTCCGAACGCAGCGAGGAATCTGCTTTTCGGCCATGGTTCCGCGCACAAGCAGATTCCTCGCTGCGTTCGGAATGACAACTTTTCGGGGCGATGATTGCGATCATCACTTCGGCGCCCCCATGCCTTCGGCGTACATCAGCTGGAAGCCGCGCCTGAGCTGCGCGTCGCGCGCATGCTCCAGCGCGGCCAGCGCGCTGGCGTGGTCGAGGAACTGCTCGCGCCGCAGCGTGCTGCGGCCGCCGGTCTGCCCGCTTTCGCGCAGCAGCGTCCAGCCGCCGAGCAGGTCGGGCTGCAGCGTCAGCTGCACGAAGCGCGGGGCTTCGCGGCCGTCGGGGCGTTGTTGCAGGAGCAGGCGCATGGGCCGTCCATTGTACGTCGCGCGCCGCAGGCGCCGCCGCGCGGCGGCGTATGATCCCGGGCAGCCCCATCCCCGGACGATCCATGCGCGGCCTCGACTTCAGTTCCTGGAGCACAGTGCTCTCGAGCCTGCTGGGCCTGCTGCTGTTCTCGCTGGTGGTGGTCGGCATCCGCCTGGCGTTCATGCAGACCATCCAGCGCCGGCGCGAGCGCGAGAACCGGCAGATCAACGAGCGCCTGAAGACGCTGATCGCGGCCTACAAGACGCTGGGGGGCTCGTTCACCGGCGAGCTGGACGTCGATCCCACGCACCTGCGCGATCTGCGCCGCCGCGCGCGGGAAGCGGCGGCGGAGGCCGGCGATGCGGGCACGTCGATGGCCGAGGACGACGGCTCCGACCGTCGGCGCCGCATCCGCGACGCGGTCGAGGCCGCCCTGTCCGACGTGGTCCTGCTCGGCACCGAGGAGCAGGTGCGGCTGGCCGCGCAGGCGGCCAGCGACATGGTCGCCGGGCGCCCGGTGCGGCTGTCCGCGCTGGTGGTGTCGCTGCGCGACTTCATCCGCAAGGCGCTGGACCTGGATCCGGTGCCGGGCGACCTCGCCATCCCGGACCAGGGTCCGCTGCGCACCGAGGGCGGCTCGAAGAAGGGGGGCGGCGATGCCGGTGCCCGCGGTCGTGGTGGCGGTGGAGGTGGTGCCGGCGGCGGCATGGGTGCCGGCATGGGAGCGGGCATGGGCATGGGCCGCATGGGCGGCACCGCGTCCCGCGACGACTGAGCGCCTCGCACGCCCGATGTCCATGGGAGCAACTGTCTGCTCCTTCCCCCCTTTGCGGGGCATTGCGCCCTTTACGGGAACCTCTAAAAACTGTCATTTCGAGCGTAGCGAGAGGCGCTTTACAACAGCGAAGCTGGTCAATCCAATCGCTCGAACAGGCAAGATTTCTCCCCCGGATCAAGTCCGGGGTCGAAATGACAAATCCGTGGTTCTTGGAGGTTCCCTGACGGGTGAAAGGCTGGGATGGGGGGCGAGGCACGCAGCGCAGAGCTTTCGCCGCGAAGAGCGCCCCCACCCCAACCCTCCACCCGTAAAGGGCGCAATGCCCCGCAAGCGGGGGGAGGGAGCTTGCTTGTAGAAGCGCCCGGCCGCCGGCAATGTCGGGTCGCGCCTGAAGGCGCTCCTACGATGCCAGTACGTCGCGCACCGCGTCCTCGGGCACGCCGGCGAGCACGCGCGCGCTTCCGGCGCCGTCCCAGACGATGAAGCGCAGCCCGCTGGCCTGCGCCTTCTTGTCCAGGCGCATGTGTGCGACCAGGGCGTCGGCATCGAGGCCGGGTGGCGCGTCCACCGGCAGGCCGAAGCGCTGCAGCAGGTCGCGCAGCCGCGCGGTGTCGGCCGGCGACGACAGGCCGAGGCGCTCGGACAGCCGCGCCGCCTGCATCATGCCCACCGCGACCGCCTCGCCGTGGATCAGTCCGCCGTAGCCCTGCTCGGTTTCGATCGCGTGGCCGAAGGTGTGGCCGAAGTTGAGCAGCGCGCGTTCGCCGTGTTCGAACGGATCGCGTTCGACGATCGCGGCCTTGTGCGCGCAGCTGCGCGCGATCGCCTCGGCCAGCGCGCCATCGTCCATCGCCAGCAACGCCTCGGCATGGGCGTCGAGCCAGTCGAGGAAGGGCGCGTCGACGATCGCGCCGTACTTCACCACCTCGGCCAGGCCCGCGCGCAGTTCGCGGGCGGGGAGCGTGCGCAGCGTGGCGGTGTCGGCCAGCACGGCGCGCGGCGGGTGGAAGGCGCCGACGAGGTTCTTGCCCTGCGGCAGGTCGACCGCGGTCTTGCCGCCGACCGAGGAGTCGACCATCGCCAGCAGCGTGGTCGGCAGCTGCACGCAGTTGATGCCGCGCATCCACGCGGCCGCGGCGAAGCCGGCGAGGTCGCCGACCACGCCGCCGCCCAGCGCGTACACCGTGGCGTCGCGGCGCGCGCCGGCGCCGGCGATCGCCTCGATCGCGCGGCCGAAGCAGTCCAGCGTCTTCGAGGCCTCGCCGGCCGGCATGGTCCAGTGGCCGACGCGCAGGTCCGCGCACGCGCCGCGCAGCGCCTCGACCACGCGCTGCAGGTACAGCGGCGCGACGCTGTCGTCGCTGATCACGAACGCATCGCGCCCGCGCAGCGTCGCCGCGAGCAGGGCGCCATCGTCCAGCAGGCCGGGGCCGATGGTGATGTCGTACGGATGCGCTCCGGCGACGGCGACCACGCGGTCGTTGCGGC
>JAFAEU010000364.1 GCA_023423855.1 Pseudomonadota bacterium
CGAGACCGACGCCACCCAGCTGAGCCTGCGCGAGCGCAACGTCGGCTTCGTGTTCCAGCAGTACGCGCTGTTCCGGCACATGACCGTGGCCGAGAACATCGCCTTCGGCCTGCGCAGCCGCCCGCGCCGCAGCCGCCCGGACAAGGCGACGATCCGCCGCCGCGTCGACGAGCTGCTGGCGCTGATCCAGCTGCCCGACCTCGGCGACCGCTACCCGGAGCAGCTCTCGGGCGGCCAGAAGCAACGCGTCGCGCTGGCGCGCGCGCTGGCGATCGATCCGACCGTGCTGCTGCTCGACGAACCCTTCGGCGCGCTCGACGCCAAGGTGCGCGTCGAACTGCGGCGCTGGCTGCGCCGGCTGCACGACCAGACCGGACAGACCACGGTGTTCGTGACCCACGACCAGGAAGAGGCGCTGGAGCTGGCCGACCGCGTCGTGGTGCTGCGCAACGGCCGCATCGAGCAGGCCGGCACGCCGCGGCAGATCTACGACGAACCGGCCTCGCCCTACGTGTTCGATTTCATCGGCCGCGCCAGCGTGATCGACGGCAATGCCGCCGGCGGGCGCTTCCTCGTGGCCGGGCAGGACGCCGCGTTCGACGCCGCGGATGTCGCCGACGGCCCGGCGAAGCTGTACCTGCGGCCGCACGACGCGGCGATCGGCGCGCCGGGCAACGGCCTCGACGCGCGCGTGGCCGCCGTGCACCGGCACGCCGACCGGATCACCGTCGAACTGGAACTGGCCGGGCAACCGCGGCCGCTCGAAGTCGACCTCGTCGCCGCGCCCGGCGTGCACGCGCCCGCGACCGGCGACGCCGTCGGCGTGCGCCTGCTGCGCCACCGCGCCTATCCCGCGTGACAGCGAAATCTCACCCATGGGGCGGGGCTCGACCCGCCTGACCACCCGCGACATCGATGGCGTGGAGGCGGGCCCAGGCCCGCCCTATGCGACCGCATCCATCCAGCGTGACGCTAGCCATAGGGCGGGGCTCGACCCGCCGAACCCGCCGCGGCATCGATGGCCTGGACGGCGGGCCCAGGCCCGCCCTATGAGCGCCCGTACACGTCCTCGTAGCGGACGATGTCGTCCTCGCCGAGATAGCTGCCGGACTGCACCTCGATCAGCTCCAGCATTTCGGTGCCGGGATTCTCCAGCCGGTGCTTCGCGCCGAGCGGAATATAGGTCGACTGGTTGGCGTGCAGTTCGAACACGTCGTTGTCGCGGGTGACGCGCGCGGTGCCGCGCACCACGATCCAGTGCTCGGCGCGATGCCTGTGCGACTGCAGCGACAGCCGCGCGCCGGGCTTGACCTTGATCCGCTTCACCTGGAAGCAGCCGTCCTCCTGGTCGATCGAGTCGTAGCTGCCCCAGGGCCGATGCACCTCGCGGTGCAGGATCGCGTGGCTGCGCTGGTCGGACTTGAGCTTCGACACGACGTCCTTGACCTGCTGCACCCGGTCCTTGTGCGCGACCAGCACCGCGTCGTCGGTTTCCACCACCACCAGGTCGTCGACGCCGACCAGCGCCACCAGCCGTCGCGCATAGGCGTAGCTGTTGCGCGTGTCGACCGCGATCACGTCGCCGTGGCGGGCGTTGCCGTCGCCGTCCTGCTCGCTTACTTCCCACAGCGCCGACCACGAGCCGACGTCGTTCCAGCCGATGTCGACCGGCAGCACCTTGGCCGCGTCGGTCTTTTCCATCACCGCGTAGTCGATCGAATCCGACGGGCTGGACGCGAATGCGTCCCGGTCGAGGCGGATGAAGTCGCCGTCGCGCACGGCGGCGTCGAAGGCCTTGCGCACGGCCGCGACGATGTCGGGCCGGAAGCACTCCAGCTCGGCGAGGTAGCGCGAGGCGCGGAACAGGAACATGCCGCTGTTCCAGTAATAGCCGCCGTCGTCGAGGTAACCCTGCGCGGTGGCCGCATCGGGCTTCTCGACGAAGCGCAGCACGTCGCGCACACCGTCGCCGGCGCTGGACTGGATGTAGCCGAAACCGGTCTCGGGCGCCGAGGGCACGATGCCGAAGGTCACCAGCGCGCCGGCTTCCGCCGCCGGCATCGCCGCGCGCACCGCGGCACGGAAGCCTTCGGCGTCGCGGACCACGTGGTCGGACGGCAGCACCAGAAGCAGCGGATCGCCACCGCCGGCCAGCGCCTGCAGCGCGGCCGCGGCGATCGCCGGCGCGGTGTTGCGCCCGGCCGGTTCGAGCACGATGTCAGCATGTTCGACGCCGACCAGCCGCAGCTGCTCCGCGGCGAGGAAGCGGTGCTCCTCGTTGGCGACCACGATCGGCGGATGCGCAGCCAGCGGCGCGACCCGCCGCCAGGTGTCCTGCAGCATCGTCTCCTCGCCCGCCAGCGGCAGGAACTGCTTGGGATAGGCCTCGCGCGAGAGCGGCCACAGCCGCGTCCCGGATCCGCCCGACAACAACACCGGCTGCAGATTCGCCATTGCACGTCTCGCCCGGAAATGCGCGGCAGTTTACCCTTTGCCCACCCGGCAGCCGCCGGCCGGAGATTCCATGGTTCAGCCCAACGCCACCCAGCCCCGCGAACAGCAGCGCCTCGACTGGACGCGCGAAGCCTTGTCCGAGCCATCCGTCGGCCTCGAGCGCGCCTCGTTCGACGCCGACTTCCGCAGCTACTGGCGCACCACCGGGCGCACGCCCAGCCTGATCCTGATGGACGCGCCGCCCGAGCGGATGGACGTGCGCCCGTGGCTGGCGATCCGCGAACTGCTGCGGGCCGGCGGCCTGCGCGTGCCCGACGTGGTGGCGCAGGACGTCGGCCAGGGCTTCCTGCTGCTCGAGGACCTGGGCGTGCACACCTACCTGCACGTGATCGACGCCGGCAATGCCGACGCCATGTTCGACGAGGCGATGGCGCAGCTGGTGAAACTGCAGGCGATCCCGGCACCGGACGGCCTGCCGGCCTACGACGAGGCGCTGCTGGCCGGCGAGCTGCGGCTGTTCGACGAATGGTTCCTCGGCGTCCACCTCGGCATCGAGCTCGACGACGGCGAACGCGCGCGGCTTTTCGACGTCTACCGCACCCTGGTCGAGGCCGCGCTGGCGCAGCCGCAGGTGCTGGTGCACCGCGACTTCATGCCGCGCAACCTGATGCCCTGCGGCGACGCCGTGGCGATCCTCGACTTCCAGGACGCCGTGCGCGGGCCGATCGGCTACGACGCCGCCTGCCTGTTCAAGGACGCGTTCCTGAGCTGGCCCGAAACGCGCGTCGCGCAGTGGCATGCGCGCTACCACGCGCTCGCCCGGCAGGCCGGCCTGCCGGTGCCGCCGCTGGAGCGCTTCCGCCGCGACCTCGACCTGATCGGTGTGCACCGCCACCTCAAGGTGCTGGGCATCTTCGCCCGGCTCAGGCATCGCGACGGCAAGCCCAAGTACGTCGCCGACGCGCCGCGCTTCCTCGCCTACCTCGACGCCGTGCTGCCGCGTCACCCCGGACTGCAGCCGCTGGCGGAGCTGATCGACGCCCGCGTCCGCCCGGCGATGGACGCGGTCGTGCCCGCATGACGCCGGCGCCGCGATGAAAGCCCTGGTC
>JAFAEU010000041.1 GCA_023423855.1 Pseudomonadota bacterium
GCTGACCCCGAACGATCCGCACTACGCCACCTACCTGTGGGGCCTGAAGGACGGCGTCGCCGGGATCAGGGCCAACCAGGCCTGGGATACCACCAACGGCGCCGGCACCGTGGTGGCCGTGCTCGACACCGGCATCGTCAGCCACAGCGACCTCAACGCCAACGTGGTCGCGGGCTACGACTTCATCAGCAACGCTACCGTCGCCGGCGACGGCAACGGCCGCGATTCCGACCCGAGCGACCCGGGCGACTACTACGGCGGCGATCCGTCGAGCTGGCACGGGACCCACGTCGCCGGCACCATCGCCGCGGTCGGCAACAACGGCGCCGGCGTGATCGGCGTGGCCTACGGCGCGAAGATCTCGCCGGTGCGCGTGCTCGGCCGCGGTGGCGGCTACACCTCCGACATCGTCGACGGCATCACCTGGGCCTCGGGCGGCACCGTCAGCGGCGTGCCCGCGAACGCCAACCCGGCCGAGGTCATCAACATGAGCCTGGGCGGCAGCGGCAGCTGTTCGAGCACCTACCAGAACGCGATCAACGCCGCGGTCGGCCGCGGCACCACGGTGGTGGTGGCGGCGGGCAACAGCAACGCCAACGCCTCGAGCTTCACCCCGGCCAGCTGCAACAACGTGATCAACGTGGCGGCGATCGGCAACACCGGCAACCGCGCCAGCTATTCCAACTACGGCAGCAGCATCGACGTGGCCGCCCCCGGCGGCGACAGCGGCAGCTGCGCGACCCTGATCGTGTCCACCGGCAACGCCGGCAGTCAGGGGCCGACGACCGAGAACTACCTGTGCATGGCCGGCACCTCGATGGCGGCGCCGCACGTGGCCGGCGTGGTCGCGCTGATGCAGGCGGCGGCGCCGACGCCGCTGACGCCGGCGCAGGTCGAAAGCACGCTCAAGAGCACGCTGCGTGCGTTCCCATCGACCCAGAGCCCCGCGATCGGCGGCGGCATCGTCAACGCGGCGGCGGCGGTGGCTGCGGTGGCCGGCGGTGGCGGCGGCAACACAGCCCCGGTCGCCGGGTTCACCGCATCGGCCAGTGGCCTGACCGTGCAGTTCACCGATACCTCCACCGACAGCGACGGCACGATCGCCTCGCGCAGCTGGAACTTCGGCGACGGCACCACGTCGACGGCGACCAATCCGAGCAAGACGTATTCGTCCGCGGGCACCTACACCGTCACCTTGACCGTGACCGACGACGACGGCGCGACCAACACCCGCACCCAGTCGGTGACCGTGAGCAGCGGCGGCGGTAGCGGCAGCGTGCTGCAGAACGGCGTGCCGGTGACCGGCATCTCCGGCGCGTCCGGAAGCACGCAGTTCTGGACGATCAACGTCCCGGCCGGCGCCAGCAACCTGGTGATCGCCACCTCGGGCGGCAGCGGCGACGCCGACCTGTACGTGCGCTTCGGTTCGGCGCCGACCACCTCGGCCTACGACTGCCGCCCCTACCGCAGCGGCAACGCCGAGTCCTGCTCGTTCGCGTCGCCGCAGGCGGGCACGTACCACGTGATGCTGCGCGGCTATTCGGCGTTCTCCGGGGTCACGCTCACCGGCTCGTACACGGCCGGCGGCGGTGGCGGCACGCAGACCTACAGCAACACCGCCGACTATCCGATCAACGACAACAGCACGGTCGAAAGCCCGATCACGGTGTCCGGACGCAGCGGCAACGCGCCGAACAACACGCCGGTGGCGGTCGACATCCGCCACACCTACCGTGCCGACCTGAAGGTCGACCTGGTGGCGCCGGACGGCAGCGTGTACGTGCTGCACAACCGCAGCGGCGGCAGCGCCGACAACATCATCGGCACCTACACGGTGAACCTGTCCAGCGAGCCGCGCAACGGCACGTGGCGCCTGCGCGTCAACGACAACTGGGCCGGCGACACCGGCTACATCAACAGCTGGAGCATCACCTTCTGATGCGACACGCAGGCACCACCGCAAGGCGATGAAGTGGAAGGGGCGGCACCCGGGCGACCGGCGTGCCGCCTTTCTTTTCGAAGGCGAAAGCCGATTGGATGAGGAGTCGATGGAATGAAACGCATCACCGGTTGGATCTTGGCGGGCATGCTTTCGGCGGGAGCGGCGCAGGCCGCGACCGGCGACGCCCGGCCCGCGGCGTTCGATTACAGGCTTCCGGCGGAACACACCGTGGAAGTGCGCAGCATGCCCGGCGTCGACGTGGCCCGGCTCAAGGCGGAGGACGCCCGGCGCGCGGCAAAGCTGGCCGGCGCACCGGTGCGTTTCGCCGCACCGCTGGCGGTCGACATCACCCCGGCAACCGCGGGCGACTGGGACGAAGCGGGCGACAACCTCGTCTGGCGCCTGCGCGTGCAGTCGAAGGGCGCGCTGTCGCTGAACTTCGGCTTCAGCGAGTACCGCATGCCCGAAGGCGGGCACATGCTGGTCTATCCGGCGGGCCTGAAGGGCAATGCCAGCCCCGAGCTGATCCGTGAGTTCACCAGCGCCGA
This sequence comes from Pseudomonadota bacterium, assembly GCA_023423855.1. Classification (GTDB taxonomy): domain Bacteria; phylum Pseudomonadota; class Gammaproteobacteria; order Xanthomonadales; family Xanthomonadaceae; genus Luteimonas. The sequence continues at coordinate 2,491 of JAFAEU010000041.1, forward strand.
CAACAAGCGCCACGGCAAGCTGTGGACGCCGGTGGTGTCCGGCGACCACGCGGTGATCGAGGTCGTGGTGCCGAAGGCGAAGGCGGGTGAGCTGAAGCTGCGCCTGACCAGCGTCAACCACGACTACGTCGGCTTCGACCGGCTGGCGGCGGCGCCGTGGACCGGGCAGGAGAAGGGCGTCTCGGGCAGTTGCAACATCGACGTGGCCTGTCCCGCCGGCGACGGCTGGCGCGACCAGATCCGCTCGGCCGGCGCGTACTCGCGCTTCGGCACCTTCTACTGCAGCGGTTCGCTGGTGAACAACACCGCGAACGACCAGAAGATGTACTTCCTGACCGCGAACCACTGCAGCATGGGCTCGACCGATGCCGCGGCCAGCATCGTGGTGTACTGGAACTACCAGAACTCCTATTGCCGCACGCCCGGCAGCGCCGAGAGCGGCGCCAACGGCGACGGCAGCCTGGCGCAGAACCAGACCGGCGCGACGCCACTGGCCAGCTACTCCAGTTCCGACTTCACGCTGCTGGAACTGGACGATCCGGCGGATCCGGAGTTCAACCTGTACTGGTCGGGCTGGGACCGCCGCGACCTCGCCTTCAACGGCGCCACCGGCATCCACCATCCGCGCGTGGCGGAAAAGCGCATCACCCATTCCAGCAATCCGCTGAGGATCGAGGGCTATCTCGGCGCGAGCGGCACCAGCCACCTGTACGTGTACTGGGACCATCCGGGCACGACCGAGGGCGGCTCGTCGGGCTCGCCGCTGTACAGCCCCGACGGCCGCGTGATCGGCCAGCTGCACGGCGGCTACGCCTCGTGCTCGACCACCGGCCCGACCGACCACGTCGACTGGTACGGCCGCGTGTTCACCTCGTGGACCGGTGGCGGCAGCAACACCACCCGCCTGAGCAACTGGCTGGATCCGGCCGGCACCGGCGCCGAGTTCATCGATGGCCTCGATTCCACGCCGGTCGATCCGACCCTGCCGGTCGCGGGCTTCACCTGGACCGCGGACGAACTGACCGTCACCTTCACCAACACCTCGACCGACGACGGCGAGACGCTGGCGTATGCGTGGGACTTCGGCGATGGCAGCAACTCGACCGACGAGCACCCGGTGCACACCTATGCGGCGGACGGCAGCTACGACGTCAGCCTCACGGTGACCGACGAGGACGACAACACCCACACCCACTCCGCGCTGATCGCGGTCTCGGCGACGCCCGATGCGATCGACCTGGTCAACGGCGAACTGGTGAGCGGGCTGGCCGGCGCGGCCGGCAGCGACACGCTGTACCGCCTGGTGGTGCCGGAGAACGGCACCGGTCCGCTGAGCTTCCGGACCTATACCGGCACCGGCAACGTCTCGCTGTACGTGAGCCACGAGGAAGTGCCGACGACCGCCGCCTACGACTGGCGTTCGACCCGTCCCGGCAACAACGAGACGATCGTCATCGCCGATCCCGAGCCGGGCACCTACTACGTGCTGCTGCGTGGTGAGAGCGCCTACGCCGGCGTGCGCCTGGTCGCCACGCACGGGCTGAGCGAAACCTACAGCAACAACACGGCCTATCCGATCCCGGACAACAGCAGCGCCGGCGTCGACAGCCCGATCACCGTTTCCGGCGCCAGCGGCAACGCCCCGGCCCAGACCCAGGTGTACGTCGACATCACCCATACCTGGATCGGCGACCTCATCGTCACCCTAATCGCGCCGGACGGCAGCACCTACGTGCTGCACAACCGCACCGGCGGCAGCGCGGACGACATCGACGCGACCTACACGGTCGACCTGTCGAGCGAGCCGAAGAACGGAACCTGGAACCTGCGCGTGTCCGACAACGCGGCGCTGGATACCGGGACGCTTAATCGCTGGAGCATCACCTTCTGACGAGGGGATGTCCATCCAGGTTTCCGGCATGATTTCCTGCATGTTTCGACCCCGGCTTGCCGGGGTCTTTTTTTGTTGGGTAATTCCCCTCACTTTTGGTCCAGAAGTGAGGGGAATTACCAAAGAAAAACGCTTTCCCGACAAGGCGAATCCGCGAACGGGGAGTGTGAGGGGATTTTCCGACACGGCATCCATGCCGTGTCGGAAAACGCCGCACATCCATGTGCGGCGCCCTGCGGGTCTGGAGACTGTGCGGCTTCCAAGGAAAACGCAGATTGTCATTCCGAACGCAGTGAGGAATCTCGAATAGCGCAGATTTCTCGCTACGCTCGAAATGACAATCCTTATGGGCATTTATAGGAGCGGCTTCAGCCGCGACCGGGAGTTCCACGGCGCCGGTAACAGTCGCGCATGAAGGCATTCCTGCGCGTTGCGGAAAATGGTTCGGTAGCCGCGACGCATGGAGGCCCGCCGTTTTTCGGCACGACAGGGATGCCATGTCGAAAAATCCCGTCGAGCTTGCCGATGCCGTCCCGCCGGCATCGAACAGGGCAATCGCCCGGGGTATCCTTCCTTCCCCGCCAGGCGAACCGCATGCAGCGCCCTGGACCGCACAGGACGACAGGCTTTCCTCCATGACCATCGAACTCCAGCTCGCCGTCATCGGCGGTACCGGCCTCTACGCCCTGGCCGAACTGCAGGACATCGAAACCCACCAGCCCGTCACGAAGTACGGTGCGCCCTCCGGCCCGATCCGCGTCGGCACGCTGGCCGGCCAGCGCGTCGCCTTCCTTGCGCGCCACGGCGAGGGGCATTCGGTGCCGCCGCACAAGGTCAACTACCGCGCCAACCTCGCCGCGCTGCAGGCGCTGGGCGCCAGGCGGGTGCTGGCACTCAACACCGTCGGCGGCATTACCGAACGTTTCGGCCCGCGCGTGCTCGCCTGCCCGGACCAGTTGATCGATTACACCTGGGGACGCATCTCGACGATCTGCGAGGAAGCCGGCAGCGAGGTGCTGCACGCCGACTTCGGCGATCCCTACACGCCGGCGTTGCGCCGCAGCGTGATCGAGGCGGCGAAGGTGTCGGGCGTCACACTTGTCGAGGACGGCTGCTATGGCGCCACGCAGGGACCACGGCTGGAGACGAAGGCGGAGATCGCGCGCATGCGTCGCGACGGCTGCGACCTCGTCGGCATGACCGGCATGCCCGAAGCCGGCCTCGCGCGCGAACTGGGCCTTGAATACGCGTGCCTGGCGATCGTCGCCAACTGGGCGGCGGGCGCGGGACCGGATCCGGACGAGGTGATCACGCTCGACGACGTGCTGGCGAACGTCGCCGCCGCGTCCTCCGGCGTGCCGAAGATCGTCTCGGCGCTGCTGGCCGGGTGATTGCATCGACCGGGCTTGCTTTGCATACTCGACAGGTCCGGCC
>JAFAEU010000461.1 GCA_023423855.1 Pseudomonadota bacterium
CGGGTGCGCGCGCGTGGCCAGGTCGTTGACAATCGCCGCCGCGGTGTACTGCACGATCATGAAGCCCGACTCGGTGCCGTCCTCGTTGCCGATCAGGAACGCCGGCAAGCCGTCGTTGGTGGCCGGGTCGACCAGCTTGTTCAAGCGGCGCTCGCTGATCGAGGCCAGCACCGGGATCGCGGCCTTCACCGCGCTCATCGCCAGCGCCAGCGGCATGCCGTGGAAGTGGCCGGCGGAAATCACCTGCTCCTCGACATGCGCGGCGTCCTTGTCCGGGAACACCAGCGGGTTGTCGGTGACCGCATTGAGCTCGATGTCGAACACGCGCCGCGCGTGCTCCACCGCGTCGCGCACGGCGCCGTGCACCTGCGGGATGCAGCGCAGCGAGTAGCTGTCCTGCGGCTGGTGCTTCTTGCCGCCGCGGAAGGGCTTGAAGCGCGCGTAGAACTTCTCGCGGCCATGGCGCTGGTCGGCCGGCACCCAGTCCCAGCCGATGTCGAAGCTCAGGCGCTGCGCCTCCGGGGTGTCCCAGCTCGACGGCAGCCACGAACGGAACTTCGGCACCAGGTGGTAGGGGATGTCGGCCAGCGTCGAGCCTTCGAGCAGCTCGCGCAGGTGCGCGGCGGTGCGCACCTGCCCGGGATGCGGGCGCAGCGCGTGCACCTCTTCCGCGAACGCGCCCAGGCGGCCGGCGAAGGCGTCGATGGTCATCGCCGCGGCGAGGTCGGCGGTTTCCAGCAGCCGGTCGAGCCGGTGCAGCGCCAGTACGCCGGTGGCGAGCATCTGCGCGGTGCCGTTGTTCAGCGCCAGGCCTTCCTTGTACGAGAGCGAGACCGGCGCCAGGCCGGCGGCCTTCAGCGCCTCGGCGCCCGGAATCCGCTCGCCGCCGTAGAACGCCTCGCCGCCACCGAGCAGCACGATGGCCAGGTGCGACAGCGGCGCGAGGTCGCCCGAGGCGCCGACCGAGCCCAATGCAGGCACCACCGGCACGATGCCGGCATTGAGCAGGTCGGTCAGCGCCTGCAGCGTCCGCACGCGGATGCCGGAATGGCCCTTGAGCAGGGTGTTGACGCGGATGCAGAGCATCGCGCGCACCACGTCGGCCGCCAGCGGTTCGCCGACGCAGACCGCATGGGTCACGATCAGGTTGTACTGCAGCTCCTCGTGCAGCGAGCGGCCGGACTTCGCCGCGCCGGGCAGTTCGTCGCGCAGCGGATGCGCGCCGAGCAGCTTGTCGGCATTGCTGCCGAAGCCGGTGGAGACGCCATAGATCGGCTCCTCGCGCCGCACCTGCTCGGCAAGGAAGTCGGCGGCGCGCGCGACGTCGCGCAGGGCGGCCTCGTCGAGCCTGACCTTGGCGCCATGCGCGACCATCACCAATTGGTCGCGGGTGAGCGATTTTCCGTCGAGGAGAACTGGTTTCATCTGTGGGCCGCCATCATCGTTCCGATTGCACGCTCCCTGTCATTTCGAACGCAGTGAGGAATCTCTTGTTCCCGGGCGCGGAAAGAAGATTCCTCACTGCGTTCGGAATGACAGGCCATGGTTCGGCGCATCGTCCAGACCTCCCGGAACTAGCCGCCGCCCTTGCCCAGCGCTCGCCACTGCTCGCGCTCGACCAGCAGCGTGCGCGCAAGATCCGCGTCGGCCACCTCGAACTGCTCGCCGCGGCGCAGGTCCTTGACCGCGACCACGCCCTTGCCCGCCTCGTCATCCCCGCGGATCACCACGAAACGGATGCCGGCGCGGTCGGCGTACTGCATCTGCTTGCCCAGCTTGCGCGGCTCCAACTGCGTCTCGACGTTGAGCCCGGCCGCGCGCAGCTGCTGCGACAGTCCCAGCGAGTGGTCGAGCCCGGCGTCGTCGAACAGCGTCACCAGCACGTCGACCGAGCTGTCGGCGGTTTCGATCAGGCCCGCCTCGCGCAGTTGCCAGAACAGCCGCGTCAGGCCGATCGAGATGCCCACGCCCGGCAGCTTCGACTTGGTGTAGTGGCTGGCGAGGTTGTCGTAGCGCCCGCCCGAGCAGATCGAGCCGATGCCCGGGTGCGCGTCCAGCGTGGTCTCGTAGACGATGCCGGTGTAGTAGTCGAGCCCACGCGCGATCGACAAGTTGATCGCGTAGCGCGATTCCGGCACGCCGAGCGCGCGCAGCCGGTGCAGCACCTCGCGCAGTTCGTCGCGCCCTTCCTCGAACAGCGGCGTGCCGGCGCCGAGCGCGTCGAGCTTCGCCAGCGCATCGTCGTGGCCGGTCGAGCGCACGCGCGAGAACGCCATCAGCCGGTCGATCACCTCCGGCGACAGGCCGAAGCCCTCGCCCGCCAGGGTCGCGCGCACCGCGTCCTCGCCGCGCTTGTCGAGCTTGTCGATCTCGCGCAGCACCGGCACCTGCCCCTCGGCGGCGATACCCTGGCCCTCGAAGTAGCCGCGCAGCAGCTTGCGGTGGTTGAACTGGATGGTGAAATCGCCGATGTCGAGGGCGTCGAACACCGCGTGGATCACCGCCGGCACCTCGGCGTCGTGGCGCGGCGACAGCGCGTCCTTGCCGATCACGTCGATGTCGCACTGGTAGAACTCGCGGAAGCGCCCGCGCTGGGCGCGCTCGCCGCGGTAGACGCGCTGCATCTGGTAGCGACGGAACGGGAACGCCAGTTCGTGCTCGTGCTCGGCCACGTAGCGCGCCAGCGGCACCGTCAGGTCGAAGCGCAGGGCCAGCTCCGGCAGGCCTTCGGATGTCTTCTCCAGCGCGCCGGTGGACTGCGCGAAATACACCTGGCGCTCGGTCTCGCCGCCGGACTTGGTCAGCAGCACCTCCGACAGCTCGAACACCGGCGTCTCGATCGGCAGGAAGCCGAAGCCCTCGAAAATCCGGCGGATCGTGTCGAGCATGCGCTGGAACGCGATCTGGTCGCGCGGCAGCAGTTCCATGACGCCGGGAGGGGTTCTGGGCTTGATCATGCCTGGGCAGCGGAATCGGCGAGGAGGATTTTCGCATTCTACCCGTCCGGCGGCGTCCCCCGGCGCGCGGGCTTGCGTCGAACGCGCCGCAACGCCGCCGTTTCCACGCCATTGCGGCCTGCTTTCCTTCGCTTTCTCGACGCCGGCGGGCGCGGCCGGGGGTGGGACATTTTTTCCACCTCGCGCGGCCATCCCCGGCGCTATGATGGCCTCTCGCGAGAACAGCCCGAATGCCCAGCCAGAACCTCGCCCGCTGCAGCCGCCATTCCCGCGCCGTCGTCCCGCTCGACTGCGCACGCTGCGCGGTGCGCGACCTCGCGGTCTGCGCGGCCCTGCCCACCCCCGAAATCGACGCGCTGGAACAGTACGCCTCATCCGTGGAGCTGCCGGCCAACGGCGAACTCGCGCGCACGGGCCAGCCCTGCCGCCACGCCTACAGCGTCACCAGCGGCATGCTGCGGCTGGTGCGGACGCTGCCCGACGCCCGTCGCCAGGTGGTCGCGTTCGCGCTGCCGGGGCATTTCGTCGGCCTGTCGGAATCCACGCTCCATCGCCACAGCATCGAGGCGGTCGTGCCGAGCCGGGTGTGCGCGTTCGAACTGGACGGCATCCGCGACCTGCGCGAGCGCTTCCCCGGCTTCGAGCACACCCTGCTCGACCGCGCCTGCCGCGACCTCGACGATGCCCACGACACCATGCTGCTGCTCGCCCGGCTGTCGCCGCTGGAGCGGCTGGCCAGCTTCCTGCTGCGCCTGCGCAAGCAGATGAAGGTCCGCGACGACGATCCGCGGATCGCGCTGCCGATGGGCCGCGGCGACATCGCCGACCACCTCGGCCTCACCGTCGAAACCGTCAGCCGCAGCTTCACCCGCCTGCGCGAACAGGGCGTGATCGCCCTGCCCGACCCACAGCACGTCGAGATCCTCGACCACGACGCGCTGTCCGAACTGGCTTCGGCACTGCACTACTGATCCACCCCATGCCGGATGCCGTATCGGGCCTCCGTGCCGCAGCCGGGCAGAAGGCACCGGAATCAGCGCGCCGATGGCCTCCGGATACCGGTCACGTCACGCCCCAAGATCGCCGGACGGCCGATCCCCGGATACGAAAAAACCGCCCGGAGGCGGCTTCGTCATGACCCGCTGAATCGATTGGTCGGGGAGACAGGATTTGAACCTGCGACTTCTACGTCCCGAACGTAGCGCTCTACCAGGCTGAGCTACACCCCGACTTGGGCGAGCCGCGTATTTTAGGGACTCACCATGCCTTCAGGCAAGGCCCCCCGCGACTTCTACTCGCAGCGCGCCGCCTGGATGACGTTGGCGGCGTCGAGGTAGACGCGAAGACGGTCGTCGCGCCGGTCGCCGCGGCTGACGCTGTCCGGCCCGATGGGATTGACCAGGCCGGCGCCGCTTTCCCTCGACAGGCGCCGCAGGGTGGCCTCGTCCGCCGGCTGGCCGATGGCCCAGCCCAGTGCACTGTCGTCGCAGCGACCGCTGCCCTGCACCTGCGGTCCCGGCGTCGCCAGGCATCCCGCGAGCAGGAGGCAGGACGCCGGCAGCCACCAACGCGCGCCGGGAACCCGTGTCCATTGAATCAGCCTCATGGCCTTGCCCTCCGTGATCGTTCCGGCCTGCGGCTTGCATGGCGGCAACGACCTCAGGCCACCCGTTTCGCCGCAGGGGTGGAGCATAACCGGCCCGGCGCTGGATGTAGGGAAATTCCTACACGCCGAAGCTGACTTGGCCGACTGCGCCGCACCGCCCGTCCGGGGACACTGTTCCCGCCCCGGCAGCCCGGCCGATGCAACTGGCAGCGGATGCCGCTCAGCAACGGAACCAGGCCGTGACCTTGAGCAAGTCAGATGCTGGGCCGGGGCGCCTCATTTCCCAGGAGTACGCCATGGCCGCTTCCACCCTGCGACTGGTCCACAACGCCGGAGGCTGGCAACTGCTGGACGACGGCCACCCGGTGTTCTGGTTCCCGGAGCGCGACAAGGGGCTGGAAATCGCCAGGCTGATGGCCGACGCGCGCAACCTCAACCACGGCACGGCGACGACGGTCGAAGCGCAGAACGATGACGGCATCGTCGAGACCGTGGCCGCCTTCGGCTGATCGCCGGCCCCATTTCACGCACGCGGCGAAGACTGCGTCTCTCTCCAGTATCGATCGCATCGTCTGATGACCGGCTTCGCGCCGGTCTTTTTTTTATTTTCTCCCGGGTACGTGGATGCGTGCGGGCCGGCCCCCACCCCAGCCCTCCCCCGCAGGCGGGGGAGGGAGCCGGAAGCCGCAGCAC
>JAFAEU010000043.1 GCA_023423855.1 Pseudomonadota bacterium
TGCCGTAGGCCAGCGCCACCGGCAGCACGCCGGCCGCGCGCAGTGCCTCGATCAGCACCCGGGCGGTGGCGGCGTCGGGCGTGGCGGCGAGGCCGCCGAAGTCGACGATTACCGCGGCGCGGGCGAACAGCTTCGGCGCGCGGGCGACGCGGTCGCGCATCTCGGCGCCCAGCCGCGCGACGTCCAGCGTGCGCACGCGCAGGTTGGCCACGCCGACCTGGCCGATCTTCAGTTCGCCGGCCTGTTCGAAATCCATGGCCGCGTTCATGCGCCGGCCGGTTCCGCGGCGGCGGAACGGGGCAGGGCCACGCGCGGACGCGACAGCCAGGGTTCGCCGGGCAGGGCGTCGCCGTAGGTGTCGCGCACCCATTCGTAGATGCACAGGTTCTTGGCCATCATCGAGGCGCGGATGCCGCTCTCGGGCATCACGTGCTGGCCGATCTCGTGGAAGCCGAAGCTGCCGTGGAACAGGCGCACCGGGTCGGCGTCGTGCTCGAGGAACACCTCGCAGGTCAGTTGCGGGTAGCGCAGTTCGGCATGGCTCTGGGCGTCGGCGTAGAAGGCGCGGCCCACGCCGCCGCCGCGGCGGCGACTGGCGATTACGATGCGGTCGATGTAGAAGAACCGGTCGCAGTGTTCGCGGAACCAGTGGAAGTTGCTGCTGTCGTGGTCGGCACCGGAGCCGAAGCCCACCAGGAAGCCGGCCAGCGTGCCGTCGCGCTCGGCGATGCGGAAGTATTCGGCGGTGTCGAAGAACTTGCGGAAACGGGCCGCGTCCAGCGGCAGGATCGTGGGGCCAGCGGCGTTGTTGAGGGCGAGGATGGAATCCAGCTCGTGCTCGCGCACGTCGCGGATGACGATCGACATTCCTGACTCCAGAAGACTGCGGGCGACTCCCGGTGCCGCCATTTCGTCGGAAAACGCGAAAAGCGCACCTCGAAGGTCGGCACGGCACCGGTGCGGATTATCGCACGGCCTCCGCCGGCGGGCGACCGCGAGGTGGGCGCGGGCGCATGACTTCCGAGGGGCTCGCGGCGCCCCGGAATGCGCCTAACATGGCGGCATGCTCTCGCGCCTCGACCATGCCCGCCTGCTGCGCTATGCCGGCCTGTTCACCTGGGCGGTGATGGTGCTGCCGCTGTGGCTGATCTCGGGGCCGGTGGACGATGGCGATCCTTCCAAGGTGGGCGCCGGCTGGCACGCATGGGTGGCGTGGGCCGTGTTCGGGTTCAGCTTCGCCTGGCTGAGCCGGACCCTCGACGCGCGCCGGGTCAGCCTGCTCGACTACGTGCTGCTGGCGCTGATGATCGGCAGCGCCGTGGCCCTGAGCTACTACAGCAACAGCGGCCTGGGCGTGCTGCTGCTGATGGTGGCGGCCTGCGTGCTGCCGTGGCTGCTGCCGCTGCCGCTGAGCATCGCCGCGCTGGTGGTCAGCGTGCTGGTGGTGGTGCCGGTGTACATGCGCGCGCTGGAGTTCTCGCTGGTCGAGGCGGTGATGCAGTCGCTGCTGTACGCCGGCTTCACCTGCTTCGTGTTCGCCACCGGCTACGTCGCCCGCCAGCAGGTGCTGGCCCGCGACGAGCAACGCCGGCTGAACGCGGAACTGCGCGCCACCCGCGCGCTGCTGGCCGAGAGCGTGCGCGTGAACGAGCGCACCCGCATCTCGCGCGAACTGCACGACCTGCTCGGCCACCACCTGACCGCGCTGAGCCTGAACCTGGAGGTCGCCAACCACCTCGTCAGCGGCCAGGCGCAGGAGCATGTGACCCAGGCGCACACCCTGGCCAAGCTGCTGCTCAGCGACGTGCGCGAGGCGGTCAGCCGCCTGCGCGACGACGACGCCATCGACATGCGCGCCACCCTGCTGCCGCTGGCCGACAACGTGCCGGGCCTGCGCATCGACATGGACATGCCGCTGGCCTTCCTGCTCGACGATCCCGAGCGCGCCCACGTCCTGCTGCGCTGCACCCAGGAAATCATCACCAACGCCGTGCGCCACGCCGAGGCCAGCCTGCTGCGCCTGCGCTACCGGCTCGACGGCGACGCGGTGCTGCTCGAGGCCCGCGACGACGGCCGCGGCGCCGATGGCGCCACCGCCGGCAACGGCCTGCTCGGCATGCGCGAGCGGCTGGCCGCCCACGGCGGTGCGCTGCAGGTCGAGACCTCGCCCGGCAACGGCTTCACGGTCCGCCTGCGACTGCCGGTGGAGGGTGGGGTGGTCGCCCACGGCCCGGAGCCGGCCCCCGTAGCGTCCCCGTCCCCGCCATCGTCCCCGGCCCCGGCCGGAATGTCCCGGAATCACCCGCTGGAGGTCCCATGATCCGTGTCTGCCTGGTCGACGACCAGACCCTGGTGAGGCAGGGCATCCGCTCGCTGCTGGCGCTGGACGGCGGCATCGAGGTGATCGCCGAGGCCGGCGACGGCAAGCAGGCGGTCGAACTGATCCCGGAAGTGAAGCCCGACGTGGTGCTGATGGACATGCGCATGCCGGCCATGTCCGGACTGGAAGCCCTGCAGGCGCTCTCGCGCGCGGGCCAGCTGCCGCCGACCATCATCCTGACCACCTTCGACGACGACCAGCTGGTGCTGGCCGGGATGAAGGCCGGCGCCAAGGGCTACCTGCTCAAGGACGTGTCGCTGGAGCAACTGGTGGGCGCGATCCGCACCGTCGCCGACGGCGGCTCGCTGGTGCAGCCGGCGGTGACCCAGCGCCTGCTCTCGGGGCTGGAGCACATGCGCAACGACTTCGTCAGCCTCGACCGGCCCGACCCGCTGACCGACCGCGAGACCGAGATCCTGCGGCTGATGGCCGGCGGCTTCTCCAACAAGGAGATCGCCAATTCGCTGGGCGTGGCCGAGGGCACGATTAAGAACCATGTGTCCAACATCCTCAGCAAACTCGGGGTGCGGGACCGTACCCGGGCCGTGCTCAAGGCCTTCGAGCTGCAGCTGGTGTGAGCGGCGGCCGGCCGGCCCCACCGCCGGCGCCGGCCTGCGGAAGTGAAAAAGGCATGCCCGGAAGGTCGCGACGGCGGCGGCAATCTTGCTAGGATTGCCGGGCTGCGCCCCGGCCACGGCCGGTCCTGGTCCCGGAGAACCCTGAATGACCCGTTTGCTCGAGCTCCTGATTTCCATGGCGATCGTCGCCGTGCTGTTCGTGATTGTCGGCGTGCTGTTGCCGTCCAACCGCTCGCTGACCGAAAGCGTCGAGACCAACCGCAAGATGGCGATCGTGATCGACACGCTGAACAGCTTCAAGCGCTTCGGCGACTGGCACCCCTTCGCGCTGGGCCAGGTCAGCCT
>JAFAEU010000045.1 GCA_023423855.1 Pseudomonadota bacterium
GTAGAACACCAACTCGTCCGCGCCCTCGTCGCGATAGCGCAATGCCAGTTCGACGATGTCGCCCATGTCGACGTGGTCGCGGAAGCGCACGCCCTTGACCACGCGGCCGTCGCGCACGTCCAGGCAGGGAATGATGCGGCGCGCCAGCATCAGAGCGCCCCGTCCGCGGTGCGCCCCAGCGCCTCGGGCAGCTGCAGCCGGCCTTCGAGCAGCGAGCGGCCGAGCACGATCCCGGCGCAGCCCTGCGCCTGCGCCTGCAGCACGTCGTCGAGGTCGCGCACACCGCCGGAGGCCTGCAGTTCCAGCCCGGGCACCGCCTCGGACAGCAGCCGGTACAGCGCCAGGTTCGGCCCGGTCATCATGCCGTCGCGGGTGATGTCGGTGCACAGCAGGTGGCGCAGGCCGTGTTCGGCATAGCGCCGGGCCATGTCCTGCAGGGTGCCGGCCGCGGTTTCCGTCCAGCCGTGCACCGGCAGGCGCCAGATGCCTTCGCGGTCCTGGCGGGTATCGAGCGCGACGGTGACGCGTTCGTTGCCGAAGGCGTCGATCCAGCCGAAGACTTCCTCGGCTTCCCGCACGGCGAGCGAACCGACGACCACGCGCGACGCTCCGGCATCGAGGATGCGCTGCACGTCATCGCGCGAGCGCACGCCGCCGCCGGTCTGCACCTTGAGTCCGGTGGCGCCGGAAATGTCGCGAACCAGATCCAGCAGGGTGTAGCCGCCGGCGCGCGCTGCGTCGAGATCGACCAGGTGCAGCCACTGCGCGCCCTGCTCCGCGTAGGCCCGCGCCAGCGCCAGCGGATCGTCGCCGTAGCGGGTTTCCTGGGCGTAGTCGCCCTGCGCGAGGCGCACGATGCGGCCGTTGCGCACGTCGATCGCGGGATAGAGGGTGAAGACGTCGGTGGTCATGCCGGTTCCATCGTCAGGAAATTGCGCAGCAGCCGCGCGCCGGCCGCGGCGGAGCGCTCGGGATGGAACTGCGCGCCCATCACGTTGCCGCGGCGCACGACGGCCGCGAACTCGCCGCCGTGGTCGGTGGAGGCGATACAGTCGGGCGTCACCGCGGCGGCGTAGCTGTGCACGAAATAGGCGTGTTCGCCGTCATCGAAACCATCGAGCAGTGAATCATTGCCGCACAGCCGCAGCCGGTTCCACCCCATGTGCGGCACGCGGATGCCCGCGCCGGCCGGCAGGCGCCGCACCTGCCCGGGCAGCAGGCCCAGGCAGGGCGTGTCGTCCTCTTCGGAGTGCTCGAACAGCAGCTGCATGCCGACGCAGACACCGAGCAGCGGCTGGCGCAGCGTGCGCAGGGTCTCGACCAGGTCGAGTTCGCGCAGGCGCCGCATCACCGTTGCCGCGGTGCTCACGCCCGGCAGGATCACGCGGTCGGCGCCACGGATGGCCCCGGCGTCCGCGGTGAGCTGCGCTTCGACGCCGAGCCGCTGCAGCGCGTAGCGCACCGAGCCGATGTTGGCGCCGCCGGCGTCGACCAGGGCCAGCCGCATCACAGCGTTCCCTTCGTACTCGGCAGCTCGGCGCCTTCGCGCCTGGCCGCCATGCGCAGGGCGCGCGCGAAGGCCTTGAAGCAGGCCTCGACCTTGTGGTGGTCGTTGTCGCCCTCGACCTTCAGGTTGAGGTTCAGCGCGGCCGCATCGCAGACCGAGCGGAAGAAATGCTCGACCAGTTCTGTCGGCATGTCGCCGACGCGCTCGCGCTTGAACGTGCCGTCGAACACCAGGTAGGGCCGCCCGCCGAAATCCAGTGCCGCGCTCGCAAGCGTCTCGTCCATCGGCAGGGTGAAGCCGTAGCGCGCGATGCCGCGCTTGTCGCCCAGCGCCTCGCGCAGCGCCTGTCCCAGCGCGATGCCGGTGTCCTCGATGGTGTGGTGCTCGTCGATGTGAAGGTCGCCCTCGGCCCGCACCTTGAGCGCGATGCCGCCGTGCTTGCCGATCTGGTCGAGCATGTGGTCGAAAAACGGCAGTCCGGTCGCCACCTCGGCGTCGGCGCTGCGGTCGAGGTCGAGTTCGACGGTGATCCGCGTTTCCTTCGTGTTCCGCTGCACCACCGCGCGACGCGGCGCATCGGCCAGTTCGTGCGCGATGCCGGCCCAGTCCCACTCGCCGCCGAACTGCTGCGTCTTCAGCTGGAAGCCGCGGATGCCTAGGTTGTCCGCGAACTGGATATCCGTTTCGCGGTCGCCGACCATCGCCGAGCGGTCGAGGTCGATGCCGCGATCACGCAGGTAGTGCTGCACCAAGCCCAGCCCGGGCTTGCGCGTAGGCTTGTTGTCCTGCGGCCAGCTGTCGTCGATCAACACTTCGCGGAAGACGATGCCCTGGCTTTCGAACACCTGCAGCATCAGGTCGTTCGGACCGTCGAAGGTTTCGCGCGGATAGGCGTCCGTACCCAGTCCGTCCTGGTTGCTGACGATCACGAACTCGAAGCCGGCGTCACGCAGCTTCAGCATCGCCGGGATCACGCCGCGGACGAAGCGCAGCTTGTCGTAGGCGTCGATCTGGAAGTCGGCCGGTTCCTCGATCAGGGTGCCGTCGCGGTCGACGAAGAGGATTTTCGTGGCCATCATGCGGCTCCTGCGCGAGCGGTGGCCCCCACCCCAACCCCTCCCCCGCACGCGGAGGAGGGGCTCAGAGCGGCGAGTACGGAGAGGACACGGTCGTTCTGTTCGGGCGTGCCGATGGTGATGCGCAGGGCGTCACCGAGGCCGCGGGCGGCGCGCTGGTCGCGCACCACGATGCCGGCGGCCAGAAGCGCGCGGAATACGGCCTCGGCGTCGCGGAAGCGCACCAGCAGGAAATTGGCATCCGAGGGATAGACGCGCAGCACGCCCGGCAGATCGTGCAGCGCATGCTGCAGGCGGACGCGCTCACGACGGACGATCTCCACGCGCTCCGCGGTGGCCGCGCGCGCCTTCGCGGACAGGCCCGCCACGCCCAGCGCGACGCTCGGCGCCGGCAGCGGATACGGCGCCTGGCAGCGGCGCAGCACTTCGACCAGCGCCGGATCGCCGATCGCGACACCGATGCGCGCCGCCGCCAGCGCATGCGCCTTCGACAGCGTGCGCAGCACCATCAGGTTCGCGTGTGCATCCAGCAGGGTCGTCGCCGAGGCGACTTCCGAGAACTCGCCATAGGCCTCGTCGACGACCACGATCGCATGGCCGTCGAGTCGGCGCGCCAGCGCGGCGATATCGTCGCGCGCAATCGCTGCCCCGCCCGGGTTCGAGGGCGAGCACAGGAACACCAGCTTCGCGCTGTGCGCGATCGCGGCGTCGCAGATTGCAGCGAAGTCCGGAACCAGCCCGGCGTCGGCATCGTCCAGCAGCGGCACCTCCACCAGCGGCGCAGCCTGCAGCCGCGCGCTCACCGCATACATGCCGAACACCGGCGGCGTGACCATCACGGCGTCGCGACCGGGAGCGCAGGTGGCGCGGACCAGCAGGTCGATGGCTTCGTCGCTGCCGCGACCGATCAGCAAGCGCTGCGGCGCGACGCCGTACAGGTCGGCCAGCGCTCCGCGCAGCGCGGCGGGCTGCGGATCGGGATAGCGACGGCACGACGCACCGTCGTCGGCCGCGTTCGCCCACGCCGATTCATTCGCGTTGAGCCAGATCTCGCCGTCCAGCGTCTCGCTGCGCGCGGAGCTGTAGCCGGCGAAACCGCGCAGGTCCTCGCGCACCAGGGCCAGCACGTCGCTCACGGCTCCCCCGCGCCGGGCCGAACGACGGCCTCCTTCGACGCGGCCCTGTGCAGCCGCAGCCGGACCGCGTTCGCGTGCGCCTCGAGCCCTTCGGCCTCGGCCAGCGTCACCGCGCAGGGGCCGATGCCGGCGATGCCGGCGGCGCTTGCGCCCTGCACGCTGACGAAGTTCTGGAAGCTCGACACGCTCACGCCGCTGTACGCGCGCGCCGCGCCGTTGGTCGGCAGCACGTGGTTGGTGCCGCTGCAGTAGTCGCCCAGCGCCTCGGGCGTGAAGTCGCCGAGGAACACCGAGCCGGCCGCCTCCACCCGTTCCAGCCAGCCGCGCGGTTCGCGCAGCGCGAGGATCAGATGCTCGGGCGCATAGTTGTTGCTGATGTCGAACGCCTCGTTCAGCGTGCCGGTGAGCACCAGACGCGAGCGCGACAGCGCCTGCCGCGCGATCTCCGCCCGCGGCAGCGCGGCCAGCTGTGCTTCGAGTTCGCGCTCCACCCGGTCCAGCAGCCCGGCGCTATCGCTGAGCAGCAGCACCTGCGAGTCCGGCCCGTGCTCGGCCTGCGACAGCAGGTCGGCGGCGACGAAGGCCGCGTCCGCGCCCTCGTCGGCGATCACCAGCACTTCTGACGGCCCCGCCGGCATGTCGATCGCAGTGACACCCGCCTGCGCGACCTGCTGCTTGGCTTCGGTGACGTAGGCATTGCCCGGGCCGTACAGCTTGGCGCAGCGCGGCACGCTCTGCGTACCGAACGCCATTGCCGCGATCGCCTGCGCGCCGCCGAGCTTGAACACGCGGTGCACGCCGGTCATGCGCGCGGCGAGCAGCACCGCCGGATCGGCGCTGCCGTCCCGGCGCGGCGGCGTGCACAGCACCACCTCGCGGCAGCCGGCGAGCTTCGCCGGCACGCCCAGCATCAGCGCAGTCGAAGGCAGCGGCGCGCTGCCGGCGGGCACGTACAGGCCCACGCGCGGGATCGCGCGCACGACGCGCTCGCAGACCACGCCCGGCGCGGTTTCGACGGCGTACGGCGCCGCCATGCCGGCGCGGTGGAAGTGTTCGATCCGCGCCGCCGCATCGCGCATCGCGGCCTTCAGCACGGCGGGTACGGCCACTTCCGCGGCGGAGAATTCTTCGGCGGTCACCTCGAACGAATCAGGTGCGACGCCGTCGAAACGCTCGCTGATCTCGCGCAGCGCCACGTCGCCGCGGCCGCGCACGTCGTCGATCAATGCGCTGACGGATTCGCGCGTCGTGCCCGCGACCGACTGCACCGGCCGCTGCAGGGCCGCATCGCGCGCGCCGGCGTCGAGCGAAGCCCATTCGAGACGCTGCGCCAACTGCCTGCTCACGCCAGCATCCTCTCGACCGGCAGCACCATCAGCCCGCGCGCGCCGGCGCGCTTGAGATCCTCCAGCCGCTGCCAGGTCATCGCGCCGTGGCACAGCGCCTGCAGCGCCAGCGTGTCGGCGCCGTCGACCTGCAGCAGCGTCGGCTGCTCGGCGTCGGGCAGCAATTCCAGCAGCGCCGGCACTTCCTTGCGCTGCGCCTGGAACATCAGCAGCCGGCTGTCCTTGAGCCGCAGCACGCCGTCCAGGCGCCGCAGCAGCATCTGCGCCAGCTCGCCGCGGATGTCGGAGAACGGCTGCAGCGGGCCGGCCAGCACCGCCTCGCTGCGCATGATCGTCACCGCGGGCTTGAGCTGGTTCGCGACCAGGGTCGCGCCGCTGGAGACGAGGTCGCAGATCACGTCGGCCTGGCCCAGGCGCGGCGCGATCTCGACCGAGCCCGACAGCATCACCACGCCGGCCTCGACCTGCTGCTCGGCGAGCCACTTCGCCAGCAGGCCGGGATAGCTGGTGGCGATTCGCTTGCCCTGCAGCTGCTGCGGCCCTTCCCATTCCCAGGCGTCGGGCACGGCGATGTCGAGCCGGCAGCCGCCGAAGCCGAGCGGCCGGATTTCCTTCGACACCTGCGGCTTGCCCCCGCCGGCGCGCTCGGCCGCGAACTCCTCCAGCACGTTGCGGCCGACGATGCCGTAGTCGCAGACGCCGTCGGCGAGCAGGCCGGGGATGTCGTCGTCGCGCACCAGCAGCAGGTCGACCGGCAGGGTTTCGCCGTAGCAGAACAGCTTGTCGCGGCTTTCGCGCCAGGACAGGCCGCACGACGCCAGCAGGGCGCGCGCCGGCTCGCCGAGGCGTCCGGATTTCTGGATGGCGATGCGCAGGCGGTCGCGCGCCGCGGGAACGGCCGAGGGGCTCATCGAAGGATCCTTCAGTGGCTCGTGGCGAGCCGGGGAAATTGGCGCTTCACCGCCGCCGCGTAGCCGCCGGCGCCGTGCTCGAGCGTGCGCGCGACGCGGCCGATGGTGGTCACGCTGACGCCGGTGCGCTCGTGGATCTCGCGGTAGGGCCCGCGTTCGAGCAGCAGGGGGACGACGCGCCAGCGGTCGGCCATGGCTTCGAGTTCGGCCGGGGTGCAGAGGTCGCGCAGGAAGGCGGCGACCTCGGCGGGCTGGTCGAGCGAGGCCAGGGCCTTGGCGAGGGCCTTGAAGGAGGCGTCGGAATCGCGCTTTTTCACGGGGACTGGGCGTTGTTTCATTGCGGCAATGTATTAGCGCGCTATTACATTGTCAATTGCGGGCAAAGACCGGACGGGCGCCATCGAGTGCCATGGGCGCCATCCGGCGCTGCAAAGGGTCAAGGCGGCCTCGCCGGGGGATCGCGAGGCCCGTCCTGCGCACAGGGGGTGTGC
>JAFAEU010000063.1 GCA_023423855.1 Pseudomonadota bacterium
ATCCGTTCCTGGAGCAGATTCCTCACTTCGTTCGGAATGACAACCGCCTGCGGAATGACAACCGCCTGTGGAATGACAACCCGCTTGGTTCCTTCAAGGGACCAGGCGGGACACCGCGGTAGCGTACCCGCGTCGATGCACACGCCGGAAGCATGCCCCGGCCGCACGCGTCTTCGCGGGGCGACGGGCTCAGCCCCGGGTGCCGGCAAGCAGTTCGGCCAGCAGCGCATCATCCTCGGGCATTTCCAGGACCAGCGGGTCGCCGCCCCCCGCCTGCGGCCGCGCATACAGCCGCTGCGGCACGCTGCGCGCCGGCAGGATCGGCCGGCTGCTGTCGTGCAGCGGGTTGGGATCGAACTGTCCGGCGAACGAGGGATCGTCGAGGTAGCTCGGCACGCGCGCGACCACGGCCTGGTCGCCGGCGATCTGCAGCACCATCTCGTCGCGCTGCAGGTCGAGCACGCCGAGGCCGTCGGAGAAGCCGGTGAGCGTCGACATGTCGCGGGCGGCGATCTGGTTCAGCGCGCCGAAGCACTGCAGCACGCTGCAGTTGTTGACCATGGTCTGCCAGTCGCGCGGATACAGCAGCTGCAGCTGGCTCACGTCCTGCCAGAAGCTCCAGGTCTGCACGCCGTAGCCGCGCAGCAGGGTGATGGCCTGGCGCAGCTGCGGCAGTTCGCCCAGCTGCGCCGCCTCGTCGAGGATCAGCAGCGTCGGCTGCTTCGGGCGCGCGCGGCGGCGGGTGATGCACGACATCAGGGTGCCGATCCACAGGCGCAGCAGGCGGCCGTGCGATTCGAGCATGTGCGGCGGCAGCACGAGGAAGATCGAGAGCGGCGCGCCGGAGGTGACCTCGTCCAGGTCGAACGAGGTGCGCGCGATGCTGGCCTGGACGCGGGCGCCGCGCAGGAAGCTGAGCATCTCCTGGGCGAAGGAGACGATCCCGCCGATGGTTTCGCTGGCGCCGATTTCCAGCATGCGCGCGATGCGCCGCGTTTCGGGATGGTTCGACAGCAGGAACTCGCCGGCGACCTCGGCCGGGTTCGCCGCGATGCGATTGACCAGGTCGCCGGCGTCGAGCAGGCTGGCGCTGCCGTCCGGGTCCGCGCTCAGCACGTGCAGGATCGCGCCGACGACCAAATGCGTCGCGCGGCTGATCCAGAAGGTGTCGCGCGGGTCGCGGGCGACGTGGCAGAGCGTTCCGGCGATGACGGCGACTTCGTCCACGGCGCTGGCGTCGTGGATGTCGATCAGGTCCAGCGGGTTGAGCGTGTCGCTGGGCAGGTCGGTGACGCCCATCGGGTCGATCACCACGATGCGATGGCCCATCTCCCTGCGCCGGCGCGCGGTGACGGCGGCGTTCTCGCCCTTGGGGTCGATCACGATCACCGGTCCCTCGTGGCGCAGCAGCGCCGGGATCACGCAGCCGGTGCCCTTGCCGGCGCCGGTGGGCGCGATCGTCATCAGGTGGCCTTCGCCGCTGAGCACGATCGGGTCGAGGTAGCCGGTGGCCACCGTCTTGAGCGAGTGCCCGAACGAGAAGCCGAACGGCTGCCGCTGCCGCTGCGCCTCCAGCGACCATCCCACCAGCAGGCCGCTGTCGGACACGGCATCGGGAAGCCTCAGG
Organism: Pseudomonadota bacterium; assembly: GCA_023423855.1. Lineage (GTDB taxonomy): Bacteria > Pseudomonadota > Gammaproteobacteria > Xanthomonadales > Xanthomonadaceae > Luteimonas. Next base: position 1,628 of record JAFAEU010000063.1, read on the forward strand.
TGCGACGAGGTCACGAACGGCATGCGTCAGGACTCCGGGGTGGCCGGCAGGGCGGGGCGCAGGTCGCGCAGCGGCGGACGGTGCCTGCGCGGCGGCAGCACGCCCTGCGCGAGCATCTCGTCGTCCTCCATCGAGATCATTCCCTGCGATACGCGGAAGCGGGCGCGGAACACGTCCTGCCCGTAGTTCACGATCGCATCGGCGACGAAGCCGCTGCCGTCCGCGCGCATGGCCAGCGGTTCGATGCGCCCGAGCCAGGCGAGATCGCCGGTCGCGCCGGCGAGCGCGGGGTGGTCGCCATCCTCGATGATCGTGAACGGACCGTCGGCGCCCCAGACGGCGCCGCAGAAGAAGCGCAGGTACTGCGGGCCGGTGACGTCGCTGTCGAGCGGCGCCAGCGCGGGCGCGAGCGGCGCCTTGTCCGCGGCAGGCCTCAACTCGCCTGCGTTGAGCATGTGGATGTTCGGCGACGTGCCGTCCACCAGCCACATCGCGCCCGGGCCGTACATGATGTTGACCGTACCGATCTCGCCGTGGCCCGTGGCCAGGTCGGCCTCGGTCAGGACCCAGCCCGGATAGCACGCCAGCGGCAGATAGCGCACCGGTCCGCGGATCGCGTCCGCGATCGACAGGGGGCTGCCCGCGCCTCCGGCGCCTGCGTCGGGCAGGCGCTGCTGGAACAGCGTTGACTGTGCGGCCGACATCCGTTTCCAGTGTCCGGCCATCATCGGGATGTACGACATCCGCCGATCCGCCCCCTGAGCCCCCTCGGGGCACGAGACTATCGGCATCGGGCGGAGGGGTCCAGAGACGGAATCCGGCGCCGGCGCCGGACTCGCAGTCCCACGGCCTCCGGGGAGGTGATCGCGCCGGCGCCCTGGCCGGGCGGCGTGGCCCGCCGCGGCGTCAGCCGCCGCAGCCGCCGCAGCAGGTCGAGGGTTCGCGTTCGATGTTCGCGGCATCGACCGGATGGCCGATGCCCGAGAGGCTGGCGGCGATGTCGTGTTCGTCCAGGCTGGTCGAGATGCGCAGCCTGCCGTTGAGCGCGTCGAGGTCGGCGAGCGCGGCCGGGTCCAGTGCCTGCAGCTGCCGTTCCAGCGCCGCGATGTCGATGCGGCCGGTGTCGAGCGGAATGTTGAATTGCATCGTCGTGCTCCCGGAAGGATGGATGTCGGCCCGGTAGAGCATCGCTCGCGATGCTGCGCGGAAATGCCGATGGCATCTCCACTATTGCGCGGCGGCACAGGGCCCCGCCTTGACCTGTGTCAGGGGAGCGGCCGGTTGCGCAACGCGCCTGATGCAGGTCAAGCCGGCGTGCGGTCAGGACATTTTGTCCCTTCCGTCGCGCGCGCTGCGGCGTTGCAATGGCGCCGTGAACGGAGGAGACGACATGAAAGGCAGGGCCTTGCAGGCAGCCGTGGTGCTGGTGCTGATGCAGATGGTCGCCGGCGGCGCGCGGGCCGAAGAGGGAGCGCCCGCATCGCGCGCCGAGCGCGTGGTCAACCTCGATACGCTGGTCGTGACCGGCGTGGCGCCGGTGGCGTCGCTGACCTGGGTGACCGACCCGCGCCTGCCGCGACAGCCGGTGCCGGCCAGCGACGGCGCCGACTATCTCAAGACGGTGCCCGGCTTCGCCACGCTGCGCAGCGGCGGGACGAACGGCGATCCGGTGCTGCGCGGCCAGTTCGGTTCGCGCCTGAACCTGCTGGCGGGCGATGGTGCGCTGATGGGCGCGTGCCCGTCGCGCATGGACAACGCGATGTCCTACGTGTCGCCGGAGACCTACGACCGCCTGACCATCGTCAAGGGCCCGCAGACGGTGCTGTGGGGTGGCGGCGCCTCGGCGGGCACGGTGCGCTTCGAGCGCGAGATCCCGTACTTCGACCAGTCGGGCCTGCGGCTCGACGGCAGCCTGCTGGCCGGCAGCCACGGCCGCAGCGACCAGGTGCTCAATGCCGCGGCAGGCAATCCGCGCGCCTATGCGCGGCTGACCGCCAACCGCTCCGAAGCCGACGACTACCGCGACGGCGGCGGCGCGCGCGTGCCGTCGGCCTGGGAGAAATGGAACGCCGACATCGCCTTCGGCTGGACGCCTGATGCAGACACGGTGCTCGAAGCCAGCCTCGGCGGCGGCGACGGCGAGGCGCGCTACGCCGGCCGCGGCATGGACGGCGCGCAATTCGAGCGCACCAGCTACGGATTGCGCTTCGAGAAGAAGGCCATCGGCGGCGTACTGGACGGGATCGCGGCCAACGTCTACTACAACGACGTCGACCACGTGATGGACAACTACACTCTGCGCGATCCCGATCCCGCCGGCATGATGCCGATGCCGATGGCCAGCAACGTCGCGCATCGCACGACGGGCGGGCGCGTGGCGCTGGAATGGCGCGGTGAAGCCTGGGACCTGACCACCGGCGTCGACGCGCGCCGCAGCCGCCACGCGCAGCGCAGCGCGATGGGACGCGACGCGTACCTCGCGCAGCCGTGGAACGTCGACGCGCGCTTCCGCCAGGCCGGCGCCTTCGCCGAACTGCACTGGCACCTCGCCGAGCGCCGGCACCTGATCGGCGGCCTGCGCATCGACCGCGCCGAGGCCGAGGACCTGCGCCGCACGAGCGGCGGCATGATGCCGATGCCGAATCCGAGCTTCGGCCAGGTGCGCGGCGAGACGCTGCCGTCGGCCTTCGTGCGCTTTGAGCAGGACGCGGCCGGCAAGCCGCTGCGCTGGTACGCGGGCATCGGCCACACGCAGCGCATGCCCGACTACTGGGAGCTGTTCTCGCCGAACCGTGGGCCGGACGGCGCCGCCAATGCCTTCGCCGGCCTGCGTCCGGAGCGCACCACGCAGCTGGACGTCGGCCTGCGCTACGCAGGCAAGCGGGTGGATGCATGGGTGTCGGCCTATGCCGGGCGCATGCAGGACTACATCGCATTCGACTACATGGACGCGATGTCGGGCGCGACCACCCGTGCGCGCAACGCCGATGCGGACATCCGCGGCGGCGAGGCCGGCGTCGAATGGCGCGTGGCCGATCACTGGAAGCTGGGCGGCACGCTCGCGTACTCATGGGGCGAACTGGCCGATAGCGGGCAGGCGCTGCCGCAGATGCCGCCGCTGGAGTCGCGGCTGAGCGCGAGCTTCGACAACAAGCGCTGGAGCGCCGGTGCGCTGCTGCGGCTGGTGGCGGCGCAGGATCGCGTGAGCCCGTCGCTGGGCAACGTCGTCGGCCGCGACCTCGGCCCGAGCGGCGGCTTCGCGGTGTTCTCGCTCAACGCCGGCTACCGCTTCAGCGACCGCCTGCGCCTGGCCGCGGGCATCGACAACCTGTTCGACCGCGACTACAGCGAGCACCTCAACCTCGCCGGCAACAGCGCCTTCGGCT
>JAFAEU010000099.1 GCA_023423855.1 Pseudomonadota bacterium
CTCCACAGGAACGCAGCGACCGACAACGCCAGTGCCGCGAGGTCGTAGAGCACGCGCGCCGCGCCGCGCGGCTTGCGCGGGAACAGCCAGTACAGCGCGCCGAGGATGAGGAACCACGGGAGGAACAGGATCAGGGTCAGGTTGAGTTCGACCAGCGGGTTCATGCCTGCGCCCTCGCGGCCGCCTTCTCCGCATCCGCGGCCGCCAGCGCATCCAGCGCGGCCTGCACTTCGGCCGCAGTCGCGCCTTCGCCGAACGCGGCCGGCGCATCGGCCAGCGCCAGTTCGCCGCGGCGCAGCGCGGCGATCGCCTGCCCCGCGTCGCGCGGCGCGTCGAAGGCATGGCTCTGCAGCAGCACGCGCTCGCCCTCGACCAGCTTGAAATAGAACCTGCCATCGACCTCGCGGTACTGCTTGAACGCCGCCAGTGGCGGCTTCTCCGCAGCCGCATCGACCTCCATCGCGCCCAGCTGCACCTTCGACAGGTCGCGCAGCCCCACCGCCTCGCGCAGCTGCGCCAGCAGCGGCGTCGCGTAGCGCTCGCGCAGGCGCCTGGCGCCGTCGCGCAGCGTGTCCTCGATGTCGCCGGGACGCGACACGAGATCGAGGTAACGCTCGCGCAGCGGCGCGATCTCGCGCTCGACCAGGTCGAACAGCGTCTGCTTCGCCTCGCCCCAGCCGATGCCGTCGGCGTAGGCCTGCGCGAACGCGGCGGTGTCCTCGCGGCTGGCGAAGGCCTGGTACAGCTGGAACAGCGCCGAGCCCTCGACCTGCTTCGGCTCACCCGGCGCGCGAGAATCGGTGACGATCGAGAACACCAGCTTCCTCAGCCCGGCCGGCGGCACGAACAGCGGGATGGTGTTGCCGTAGCTCTTGCTCATCTTGCGCCCGTCCAGCCCCGGCAGGGTGGCGACGTGCTCGTCGACCACGGCTTCGGGCAGGACGAAATAGTCGCGGCCATAGACGTGGTTGAAGCGCTGGCCGAAGTCGCGCGCCATCTCGATGTGCTGCACCTGGTCGCGGCCGACCGGCACCTTGTCGACATTGAAGATCAGGATGTCGGCCGCCATCAGCACCGGGTACATGAACAGGCCGGCGGTGACCGCGGCATCGTCGTCCTCGCCGTCGGCGCGGTTCTTGTGCACGGCGGCCTTGTAGGCGTGGGCGCGGGTGAGGATTCCCTTGCCGGCGCCGCAGGTCAGCAGCCAGGTCAGCTCGGTGATCTCGGGGATGTCGCTCTGGCGGTAGAACCACACCTTGTCCGGTTCCAGGCCCGCGGCCAGCCAGGTGGCCGCGATCTCCAGCGTCGAGCGCTGGGTGCGCGCCGGGTCCTGGGCCTTGATCAGGCTGTGCAGGTCGGCGAGGAAGTAGAAGCTCTCGGTGTTCGCGGCGCGGCTGGCCGCGATCGCCGGGCGCACGGCGCCGACGTAGTTGCCGAGGTGCGGCGTGCCGGACGTGGTGATGCCGGTCAGGACGCGGACGGGGCGCTGGGGCATTGCGGAGCAGCCGGGTGCGGAAGCGGAACGGCAGTTTAACCGTTGCGCCGGCCGCGGCCGGCGGCGGTAACCCCGGCGCCCGTCCCGGCGCGTTGATGGGCACGACCCAACCGGAGATCCACCCATGATCCGCAAGCTCGCCCTGTCGCTGGCCGCCCTCGCCGCCCTGTCCGCAGGCGCGCCCGCCGCCGCGCAATCGCTGGTCCGCATCGATGTCGTCGACCGCGACAGCGGCCAGTGGCTGCCGGAGTACGCGCACCGGCGCGACACCTGGATCGCCGGCACGCCCGGCCACCGCTACAACGTGCGCCTGACCAACACCACCGGCGAACGGGTGCTGGTGGTGCTGTCGGTCGACGGCGTAAACGCCGTCACCGGCCAGACCGCGCATCCGTCCCAGACCGGCTACGTGCTGGCGCCGTGGCAGAGCACCGAGATCTCCGGCTGGCGCAAGTCGTACCAGGACGTGGCGCAGTTCGTGTTCACCTCGCTGCCCGACAGCTATGCCGCACGCACCGGACGCCCGGACAACGTCGGCACGATCGGCGTCGCGGTGTTCCGCGAACGCGCCACTCCGCGCCCGTACCCGACGCCGGCACCGCCGATCGCACGCGGCAGCGACTACGGGAAATCGCGCGGCGCGGCGCCCGCCGCGGAAGCCGCGCAGGCCGGGGACGCCTACCGCGACGGCATCGCGCAGCAGCGCATCGGCACCGGACACGGCGAGCGCGAATGGTCGCCCGTCGGGCAGACCTCGTTCGTGCGTGCCAGCACGCAGCCGTCGCAGGTCACGCAGCTGCGCTACGACTCGCCGCATGCGCTGGCGGCGCGCGGCATCCTGCCGCCGCCGGCGCCTGCGCACTGGTCGCGGCACGATCGGCCGCAGGCGTTCCCGGGCGGCTTCGTCGCGGATCCTCCCCGTCGCTGGCGCTGAGGGCGGAAAGCGGAAAACGGAAAAGGGCCGGCAATGCCGGCCCTTCCTTTTCGATCTGCGTCGCGGGGAAACCTCGCCCCCGGCCATGACGCGAGTGCGCCATCCTCGTCGGCCGAAGCGACCACTGCCCGCGCCGGACCGGTTCAGTTCAGCGTTTTCTCGAAGTCGCGCACTTCCTGTTCGGCGCGCTCGCGCTCCCAGCCGTAGCGCTCCTGCAGCTTGCCGGCGAGGTACTTGCTGTCGCCCGCGGCAACGTCGAACACGTCGTCTGTCAGGTCGCCCCACTTCGCCTGGGCCTTGCCCTTGAGCTGGGTCCACTTGCCGGCAATGATGTCTTTGTTCATGGTTGCATTCCTTGATTTCGTGAGGGACATCGATGCGGAATGCATGCCCCGCATCGATGCGAGGATCATGCATCGACGCGCATCAGGGCGGCATCAAGGATTCGTAAGCCGATGCTCACAACGCTGACTTTCGCGATCGGTCCGTTCAGAAACGAAAAAGCCGGCATTCGCCGGCTTTTTCGTTCGGTCACCTCGACGCCGATCACTTCGGATCGGTGCCGCCGGTGTCGTCGGCCTTGTCCTGCATCTTGTCGCCGACCTTCTCGACGTCCTTGCCGACGCCCTTGACGGTGTTGCACGCGGTCAGCGTGCCGATCGAGAACATGGCAAGCAGCATGAGGGCCATCAAACGCTTCATATGCATCCTCCTGGAGACTGGTACATGCGATCGCGGATCGTCCGCGTTCGTCCCGGACATCAGACCGCCGCGCGCGTGAAATCCGCGTTGAATCGACCGCATTCCGCGGCCTGCAGGCCGCCGTGCACCTTCGCGCGTTCACCCATGTCGAGGACGCGTCAACGCAGACGCCGTCAGTCGCGCATCAGCGTGGACTTGCCGAACAGGCTTTCGACCAGGTCCACGGCGAGCTCCGCGGTGCTGTTCCTGTCGTCGAGCGCAGGATTGACCTCGACGATGTCGAGCGAGCCCATGCGCCCGCTGTCGGCGATCATCTCCATCACCAGCTGCGCCTCGCGATAGTGGATGCCGCCGGGGATCGGCGTGCCGGTGCCCGGCGCGATGGTCGGGTCGAGGATGTCGACGTCGAAGCTCACGTGCAGGTGGCTGTCCTCGCCAAGCCCCAGCAGCACCTGCTCCATCGTCTGCTTCATGCCGGCTTCGTCGATGTAGCGCATGTCGTAGATGTCGAGGCCATGTTCCTTGACCAGCCGCTTCTCGTCCTGGTCGACCGAACGGATGCCGACCTGGCGGATCTGCGCGGGCACGAGCGCCGGCACCTGCTCGCCCATGCCCACCAGCGGCTCGGGACCGATGCCGCACAGGCAGGCGACCGGCATGCCGTGGATGTTGCCCGAAGGCGTGATCGCGCTGGTGTTGAAGTCGGTGTGCGCGTCCAGCCACAGCACGCGCAGGGTCTTGCCGGCGCGACGGCAGTGGTCGGCGACGGCGGCGATCGAACCGATCGCCAGGCAGTGGTCGCCGCCGAGCATCACCGGCATGCGCCCGGCGCGCAGGATGGCCGAGGAGGCGTCGAACACCGCCCGGTTCCAGGCGACGACCTCGTCGAGGTGGCGATAGCCGTCGGCCGGCCCCGTCCACGGATTCCTGGGCCCGGCGACGTCGCCGGTATCGACCACGTCGATGCCGCGCGCGGCCAGCGCCTCGCCCAGCCGCGCCACGCGCAGCGCCTCCGGCCCCATCGAGGCACCGCGCGTGCCCGCGCCGACGTCCGTAGGGACTCCGAAGATCGAAACCGGGGGATAGCTGCGGGCCATCGGGATGGTTGCTCCTGCAAGGATCGGGGCAGGCAGTCTAGCGATGTCGCGCGACAGATCCGTGTCGCGGCGCAGCAGTCGCGCATCGTGCGGCCTTGCGCGAGCGCCGGGCGGGAGCCGCAGCGACAAGGCGTGATCGGGGTAGCCGCAGTGGTGCCGCTTGTCCGAATCGAACGGACGACCTACCGCTTACAAGGCGGTTGCTCTACCGGCTGAGCTAAAGCGGCACTGCGGTGGCTGCGACCGGCGCGGGGCCGGGCGGGAGGGCATTCTAGCGCGACGCGACGACCACGTCGGCGCAGTCGATCTCCCGCGCTTCGGCGGCGCCCGCGGTCGTGCGCGCGGCCGCGGCATCGAAGGTGGGACCGGCGGCGAAGTCGAGCCAGTG
>JAFAEU010000056.1 GCA_023423855.1 Pseudomonadota bacterium
GCGCGAGCCATCGCCGATCACCGCATGCTCGGGACGATGGCTTGCGCACAGCGCCACCAGCGCCCCGACGTTGCCGCCAGCCGCAAGCACGCTGGCGCGCATCGCGCCCGGGTGGCGGGCGATGACGTCGAGCGCCGACCCGCCGATCGAGCCGGTCGCGCCAAGGACGGCGACGCGCTGCATCAGAAGCCCAGCCAGATCTTCGCCACGGCGAACACGGGCAGGGCGGCAAGCACGCTGTCGATCCGGTCGAGCACGCCGCCGTGGCCCGGGATCAGGGTGCCCGAATCCTTGGCCCCGACGTGGCGCTTGAGCAGGCTCTCGAACAGGTCGCCGACCACCGAGAACAGCACCGTGGCCAGTGCCGCGACGGCCACCAGAGGCAGCTGCCCGGCACTTGCGCCCGCCAGCGGGGCCATGGCCAGTGCGACTGCAACGCCCGCTGCCGCGCCGCCCAGCATGCCTTCGACGGTCTTGTTCGGGCTGATGCGCGGTGCCAGCTTGCGCCGCCCGAACCTGCGTCCCGCGAAGTAGGCGCCGGTATCGGTTGCCCAGACGATCATCAGCGCGGTCAGCAGCCACACATGGCCCTGGTTGACCAGCGGCCAGCTGGTCGGCTCGGGGTCGCCGGCGTGGAGTACCGCCAGCGCGCACCAGGCCGGCACCACCGCAGCGGTGCCGGCGGCCAGCTTGAATACGCGCGCATGGGTGTCGTGGTCGGAGGCGAAGCCGTAATGGCGCAGCCACAGCATCGCCAGCAGCCACCAGACCACGCCCAGCATCGCCACCAGCTTGAACAGCACCAGCGAGCCACCGCTGTCGTTGGGTGAGGCCCAGACCAGGGCGGCCATCAACAGCAGGTTGGCCAGCAGCAGCAGGGTGCGCTGCAGGGTGTCGTCGATTTCCGAGAGCCGGAACCATTCCCAGAGCGCGATCAGGAACACGATTGCAGACAGTGCCACCAGCCAGGGCGTGGGCAGCAGGAGCACGCCGCCGATGGCGAGCGGCGCCATCGTCAGCGCGGCAAGCACGCGGGTGCGGGTCAAGGTGTCGGACTCCCCTGGAGATCGGGCCTGGCCCGGGCGGCGATCTGCTCGCCGGTGAGGCCGAAGCGGCGCTCGCGTCCGGCATAGGCGCCGAGCGCCTCGTGCAGGGTCGCGGCGTCGAGCTCGGGCCACAGCGTTTCGGTGAACCACAGTTCGGTGTAGGCCAGCTGCCAGAGCAGGAAGTTGCTGATCCGGTAGTCGCCGCCGGTGCGGATGAACAGGTCCGGCGCCGGCAGTTCGGCCAGCGCGACGCGCGCGCCGACCGCGGCCTCGTCGATCTGCTCCGGACGCAGGCGGCCGGCGGCGACGTCCTCGGCCAGCGAGCGGGCGGCCGCCGCGATGTCCTGGCGGCCGCCGTAGCTGGCCGCGATCGACAGCGCCAGGCGCGTGTTGCCGGCGGTCAGCGCCTCGGCCGCCTGCATGCGCGCGCGGATGTCGGCGGGGAAGCGCCCACGCTCGCCGATGAAGCGCACGCGCACGCCGCGGCGGTGCAGTTCCTCCACCTCGCGGTCGAGCGCGGCCAGGAACAGTTTCATCAGCGCGCCGACCTCGTCCTCGGGCCGGCCCCAGTTCTCGCTGGAGAAGGCGAACAGCGTCAGCGCCTCGATGCCCTGTTCGAGGCAGAAGTCGATGCACACGTTCACCGCGCGCGCGCCGGCGCGGTGGCCGATCGCGCGCGGGCGGCGACGACGGGCGGCCCAGCGGCCGTTGCCGTCCATGATGATGGCGACATGCTTTGGCATGTCGCCGTGATTGGTGGTTGGTGATTGGTGATTCGAAAGAGCTGGGTCTTGCGAATCCGGGATCTCAGTCAACGGGATGGCCTCGTCGGGCTTTGGCTTCTGACCAATCACGAATTCACGAATCACCAATCACGGCCCCTCAGACCGCCATCAGTTCCTGTTCCTTGCCCTTGACCACGTCGTCGACGTCCTTGATCGCCTTGTCGGTGATCTTCTGGATCTCGTCCTCGCTGCGGCGCACGTCGTCCTCGGTGATCGACTTGTCCTTCAGCAGCTCCTTGACCTGCTGGTTGGCGTCGCGGCGGATGTTGCGGATCGCGACCTTGGCGTCCTCGCCCTCGGCGTGCACGACCTTGGTCAGGTCGCGGCGGCGCTCCTCGGTCAGCGCGGGCAGGTTGAGGCGGATCGTGGTGCCGGCGGTGTTCGGGGTCAGGCCGAGGTCGGAGGCGAGGATCGCCTTCTCCACCGCGCCCACCATGGCCTTGTCCCAGGGCTGGATGACCAGCGAGCGGGCGTCGGACACCGACACCGCGGCTACCTGCGACAGCGGCACGTCGCTGCCGTAGGCGCTGACCTTGATGGAGTCGACCAGGCCGGTCGAGGCGCGGCCGGTGCGCACCTTCACCAGGCTGTGGCGCAGAGACTCGATGCTCTTGGCCATGCGGGTCTGGGCGTCTTTCTTGATCTCGTTGAGCATCGCCGGCTCCGGGGTCCTTTGGGCTTGGCCGTGGGATTATAGGCGGAGCGGCGAGGGGTCAGAGTCGACTTTCTCCGCGGATGCACGCGATCGGGAAGGCGTGTCGGGGGAAAAATCGACTCTGACCCCGGTTTCCCCCCAAACGCGGACGTGGTTCAGCCTCGTCCGCGCACCAGCGTCCCGATCGGCTCGCCCTTGAGGATGCGCAGCAGCACGCCCGGCTGGCCCATGTCGAAGATGCGCAACGGCAGGTCGCTGTCGCGGCACAGCGCGAACGCGGCGGTGTCCATCACCTGCAGGTCGCGCGAAATGACCTCGTCGTAGCTCAGGCTGTCGAAGCGCACCGCGTCGGCGTGCTTCTTCGGGTCCTTGTCGTACACGCCGTCGACCTTGGTGGCCTTGAGCAGCAGGTCGGCGCCGATCTCGATCGCGCGCAGCGCCGCGCCCGAATCGGTGGTGAAAAAGGGATTGCCGGTGCCGGCGGCAAAGATCGCGATCCGGCCCTTCTCCAGGTGCCTGATCGCGCGCCGGCGGATGTAGTCCTCGCAGACATCGTTGATCTTGATCGCGCTCATCACCCGCGCGCGGGCGCCGAGCTTCTCCAGCGCGTCCTGCATCGCCAGCGCGTTGATCACGGTGGCCAGCATGCCCATCTGGTCGCCGGTCACCCGGTCCATGCCCCCGGCCGCCAGCCCCGCACCGCGGAAGATGTTGCCGCCGCCGACCACCACCCCGATCTCCGCGCCGGCCTGCTGCGCCTCGATCACCTCGCGCGCCAGCCGGCCGATGACCTTCGGGTCGATCCCGTAGTCCTCGTCGCCCATCAGCGCCTCGCCGGAGAGCTTGAGCAGGACGCGGCGGTAGGCGAGTTGCGACATTGAGGGCTCCGGGCGGCAAACGCGGGAATTCTAGCCGATGTGCGGTGCGGCTGGACGCCACGTCGCGTGCTGCGGGACGAAACAAAAAACCCGCGGTCGCCCGCGGGTTTTTTCGCATGGAGCGGCAGGCAAGGCTTACGCCAGGCCAGCCTGCTTCATCACCTCGGCCGCATAGTCCTCGACCACCTTCTCGATGCCCTCGCCGACGGCCAGGCGCTGGAAGCCGACGACTTCGGCGCCGGCGGCCTTGAGCACGGCCTCGACGGACTTGTCGGTGTCGAGCACGTAGGGCTGGCCGTACAGGCTGACCTCGTTGACGATCTTGGCGATCTTGCCGCCGATGATCTTCTCCAGGATCTCGGCCGGCTTGCTGCGGTCCTTGTCGGACATCTTCGCCAGTTCGATTTCCTTTTCCTTGGCGATGAAGTCGGCCGGGACGTCGCTCTGCTTGTTGTGCGGCGGGTTCATCGCGGCGACGTGCATCGCCAGGCCGCGGGCGAGGTCGGCATCGCCGCCCTTGACCTCGACCAGCACGCCGATCTTGCCGCCGTGCACGTAGGCGGCGACGTTGTTGTCGCCGTCGGCGCGGGCGAGGCGTCGCACCTGCACGTTCTCGCCGACCTTGGCGATGACGGCGGCGCGGGCTTCCTCGACGGTCTCGCCGGAGGGCAGCTTCGCGGACTTCAGCGCCTCGACGTCGGTGGCGCCGAGCGCGGCGGTGGCGACGGCCTCGCTGAAGCCGACGAAGTTCTCGTCCTTGGCGACGAAGTCGGTCTCGGAGTTGATCTCGACCAGCACGGCCTTGCCGCCGTCCTGGGCCGCGGCGATGCGGCCTTCGGCGGCGACGCGGCTGGCCTTCTTGTCGGCCTTGGCCAGGCCGGACTTGCGCAGGGCCTCGGCCGCGGCGTCGATGTCGCCGGAGCTCTCGGTGAGCGCCTTCTTGCACTCCATCATGCCGGCGCCGGTGCGCTCGCGCAGTTCCTTGACCAGGGATGCGGTGATTTCCATCGGGGGGACCTCGGATTTGAAAAAGTGGCGGGCGGGGCAGGGCCCGCCGCGGGATTCGGTACGGCTGAAATGGGGCTGTCGGCCCGGAATCGCAACCGCGGCAGGTTGCCGCGGCTGCGTTGCGGCGCGATTACTCGGCCGCAGGGGCTTCCTCGGCCTTGGCGCCATCGGCGGCTGCCTCGGCAGCTTTTTTCGCCGGTGCGCGGCGCGCAGGCTTGGCGTCGCCCTCGACGAACTCCTCTTCGCGCACGTTGGCGGCGTTCGGCGCGGCGGCCTTGCCTTCCAGCACGGCGTCGGCGGCGGCACGGGCGTACAGCTGCACGGCGCGGATGGCGTCGTCGTTGCCGGGGATGGCGTAGTCGACCAGGGCCGGGTCGTAGTTGGTGTCGACCACCGCGATCACCGGGATGCCGAGCTTCTTGGCTTCCTTGA
>JAFAEU010000190.1 GCA_023423855.1 Pseudomonadota bacterium
TGATCGACTGGTCGACGTGGCGCTGGCGGCGCGCGTTCTGGCGCACGCTGGCGAACTGGTCGACCTTGTACGCGCCCTTCTCGTAGTAGGGCCAGGTCTCCAGCGACAGCCCCGGCGCGGCCACCGGCCGGCGGTAGTCCTTCTTCTCCTCGTAGTAGAACGCGGAGTAGATCGGGTCGATCGAGGCGGTACTGCCTGCGATCTGCGCGGTCGACATGTTCGGCGCCACCGCCAGCAGCCAGCCGTTGCGCACGCCGTTGACCGCCACCTGCGCCGACAGCTCCAGCCATGGCGGACTGTTGTAGTCGCGCGCGCGGAAGTACTCGCCGTTGTGCCAGTCGCTGCCGAGGAAGGCGCTGTAGGTGCCCTTCTCCCTGGCCAGTTCCATGCTCGCCTGCACGGTGAGGAAGTTGATCCGTTCGTACAGTTCGTCGCTGAAATCCTCCGCTTCGGGCGAATTCCAGTGGATGCCCTTCTGCGCCAGCAGGTGGTGCCAGCCGAACGTGCCCAGGCCGATCGCGCGGTACTTGCGGTTGGTGATCGTGGCCTGCGGCACCGGCAGGTCGTTGAGGTCGATCACGTTGTCGAGCATGCGCACCTGGATCGGGATCAGGCGCTCGAGCACGTCGGTGATCAGGTCGCCCTGGTCCTCCTGCGGCAGCACGGCGCGGCCGAGGTTGACCGAGGACAGGTTGCAGACCACGAAGTCGCCGGCCTGCCGGGTGGTGACGATCTGGTTGCCCGAGATGATCTCCTGCATCATCCGCGTCGGGCTCATGTTCTGCAGGATCTCGGTGCACAGGTTGGACGAATACACCATGCCGGCGTGCTTGTTCGGGTTCTTCCGGTTGACCTCGTCGCGGTAGAACATGAACGGGTTGCCGGTCTCGAGCTGGCTGACCATGATCCGCTTGAAGATGTCGATGGCCTTGACGGTCTTGCGCGCGATGCGCTCGTCGGCCACGACCTCCTCGTACTTCTTGCGGAACGTGCCCTCGCCCCTCGACTCGTCGAAGAAGTCCTGCAGGTACCAGCCCTTGACCCGCTTCACCTCGTGCGGGTCGAACAGGTACCAGTCGCCGCGGCGCTCGACGGCCTCCATGAACAGGTCGGGGATGCAGACCGAGGTGAACACGTCGTGCGCGCGCAGGCGCTGGTCGCCGTTGTTCAGGCGCAGGTCGAGGAAGGCCTCGATGTCGCGGTGCCAGATGTCGAGGTAGACCGCGACCGCGCCCTTGCGCTGGCCGAGCTGGTCCACCGACACCGCGGTGTTGTTGAGCTGCTTGATCCACGGCACCACGCCGCCCGACGAATTGGGCACGCCGCGGATCGCCGAACCCGACGAGCGCACGTAGCCCAGGTAGGCGCCCACGCCGCCGCCACCCTTGGACACGCGCGCGATGTCGGTGTTGGAGTCGTAGATGCCCTGCAGCGAATCATCGACGGTGTCGATGAAGCACGAGGACAGCTGGCCGCCGATCTTGCCGGCGTTCTGCAGCGTCGGCGTCGCGACGGTCATGTACAGGTTCGACAGCGCCCAGTAGGCCTCGCCGACCAGCTGCATGCGGCGCTCGCGCGGCTTTTCGTCCTGCATGAGATAGAGCGCGATCGTCAGCCAGCGCTCCTGCGGCAGTTCGTACACCGCGCGCGAGGTGTCGGTGGCGAGGTAGCGCGTGGCCAGCAGGTACAGGCCGTTGTAGGCGAACAGCTTGTCGCGCTCCGGGTCGATCATCTTCCCGGCCTCGACCAGCTCCTCCTTCGAGTACGCGCGCAGGATGTCGTTGGAATAGACGTTGCGGTCGGCCAGGCTCTCCTGCAGGCCGACGTAGGAGCCGTATTTCTGCTCGGTGTCGTAGAAGCGGTTGCGGCTGGCGCGCTTGTACAGGCGGTGCAGGTACAGGCGCGCGGCGAAAACCTCCCACTCCGGCGCGGCGACGTCGACGCGCGCCTCGGCTTCGCGGATCAGGTGGTCGACGAGGTCGTCGGCGTTGACCGCGTCCTTGCGCTCGACGAAGCCGAACACGCTGCGCTTGTAGTCGGCGATCTCGAGCTGCGGGAATTCGGCGTGGACGCGGTCGATGGCGCGCTCCAGGCGCGCGCGGTCGTAGGGGATCCGGCGGTTGCCGGCTTCCTTGGTGATCCAGGTGGCCACGTCCTGGTCGGCGGTGGCGGTGTCGGGCATGTCGGTGGTTCTCGGCGCCGGGATGGCGTCGTCGCTGTCGACGGGCTCCGGGGCGATGGCGGCCGCGGGCTTCGCGGCCGGAGTTGCTGCGGTGGCGGCGGCGTCTGCCGCCGTCGGTTCGATGGCCGGTTCTGCGGCCGGGGTGTTGTTGTTGCTCATGCGTCCTCCACGCGTCGCGCACACGTCCGGCCTGTCCCCCGCAGGCGGAGGCCCGGATCGTCAGGTTGAAAAAGCGGCGTCGCAAAAGCGGGGACTGCGCGAACGGCGCCCCGGTCCTGCGTCGCCAGCCCTCTCCCCCCGGAGATCCCGCGGCCGGCACCGCGCGGCGTGCAGGCGCGCGGCTGTCGGCAGGTCTTCGGACTCACGGGCACGGAAGGCTGGCCTTCCACCTTGTCCGCCGCTTCCCGGAAGCCTTGGCTCCAGTGCTGATGGCGGGTTCGTTCCCGTTTACCGCTGCGGGGCAGTGCCGGAATGGCCGCGGACCCTTGCGGGCGCGGCGTCACCGGCTTCCCTTTTCATCCTCCGGCGTGGGGCTGGAGGAACCGACGGGCACAACATAGTGGGGTGTAATCGAACCGTCAACACCAAATATTGTGTGGAACAGCAAATCGGATGTTCCACGTCGCCCGCGGAGCGGCAGGCCTTCCGCCGCCGCCCTGGACCGGGCGATCCGCCCGGCTCCCGGCGCCGCCGCGGGGACGCCGGCCGTGGACTGAATCCGCCGGCGCGGGGCGTGGACGCGTCGTCGCCGCCGCCGGACGGCGGGCCCGGAATGCATTGGCCTGATCGCGACGGCATGCGGCCCTCGTGATGCAACTGATTCGCGTTACCGGGCCCATATTCGAAACGTCAGGGTGGGAGGAACCCGACCACAATTCCGCTGTTCCAGACCGACTTGGGGAGACAGATGAACATCGTCAACGAATACACGAACAGCCTGCGCCGTCGCCGCATGCTGGCCACGTCGATCGCACTGGCGCTGCTGCCGGCGTTTGCCGCGCATGCGCAGGAACGCCCGTCCGATGCGGTCGAGCTCGACCGCATCGTCGTCTCGGCGCCGAACTACGTGCCGTCGGGCAGCATGACCGCGACCAAGTCGTCCGCTCCGCTGATCGAGACCCCGCAGTCGATCTCGGTGGTCACCCGCGACCAGATCGACCTGCTCGGCTTCAACGACGTGCAGCAGGCCATCCGCTATACCGCCGGCATCGTCGGCGAGAATTACGGCCCCGACCTGCGCTACGACTTCCTCACCCTGCGCGGCTTCACCCCGAAGCAGTACATCGACGGCCTGCAGGCCCCGATCAGCACCACCATCTTCAACGTCGGCGCCGACCTGTACGGCTTCCAGGAAGTGGACGTGCTCAAGGGTCCGGCCGCGGTGCTGTACGGCAACTCGCCGCCGGGCGGCATCTACAACCTCACCAGCCGCCGCGCCGAGGAGACGCTCGGCGGCGAGCTCGGCGTGCAGTTCGGCAGCGACGACTACAAGCAGGTGCAAGGCACGGTCACCGGTTCGCTGGCCGACGGCCTGAGCGCGCGCGCGACGCTGCTGTACCGCGACCGCGGTTCGCAGACCGAGCACGTGACCGGCGAGCGCACCTATTTCGCGCCGACCTTCACCTGGAAGATCGGCGAGAACACCAGCCTGACCGGCCTGGCCTACTACCAGAAGGACGCCAACACCGGCGACACCAACGGTTTCCTGCCGGCGCACGGCACGCGGCTGGGCAACCCCCACGGCGTGATCCCGCGCGGGCGCAACCTGGGCGAGCCCGACTACAACAGCTACGACCGCACCCAGACCGCGATCGGCTGGGACTTCAACCACGCCTTCAGCGATCGCGTCAGCTTCCAGCAGAACGCGAAGTGGTACGAGTACGAGGAGTTCCAGAAGGTCGTCTATTCCACCGGCCTGCAGGAGGACATGCGCACGGTCAACCGCGCCAGCTATCCGTACGCCGAGGACGTGGACGGCTTCGCGATCGACAGCCGGTTCACGCTGAAGCTCGGCGGCGACGGCGTGCGGCACACGGTGCTGGCCGGCTACGACTACCGCGACCTGGAGAACTTCGCGCGGTTCGGCTTCGCCGGCGCGCCGTCGCTGGATGCCTTCGATCCGGTCTACGGCGCGGCGCCGATCGTCACGCCGGAGCTGGCCTTCATCTTCAACGACCAGCGCGTGAAGCAGTCCGGGCTCTACGTGCAGGACCAGATCAAGGCCGGCAGGCTCGTCGTCACCCTCAGCGGGCGCTACGACGACGTCAAGCTGCACGACAACCAGGGTGGCGCCACCACCAAGCAGGACGAGTTCACCTATCGCGCCGGCGTGAACTACGTGTTCGACGGCGGCTGGGCACCGTACGCGAGCTACGGCACCTCGTTCGAACCGGTCCTGGGCACGGATTCGGAAACCGGCGAGGGCTTCAAGCCCAGCACCAGCACGCAGGTCGAGGCCGGCGTGAAGTTCGACGCGCGCGGGCTGCCCAGCGGCGTGCGCCTGTTCGCGACCGCCGCGCTGTTCCGGATCGAACAGGACAACCTGGTCAGCGTGCAGTCCGGGCAAACGCCGATGTTCGGTCGCCAGCTCGGCGAGGTCGAGGCCAAGGGCGGCGAACTGGAGGTCGTGGCGCGCATCCACGACCAGTGGAGCATCAACGCCTCCTACAGCTATACCAGCACCGAGGTCGTGCGCGACGCGGGCGGCTTCGCCACCGGCGATCCGCTGCCGACCACGCCCGAGCACAAGCTCACCGCGTTCGTCGACTACACCTTCCAGCAGGGCAGCCTGGCCGGACTGGGCTTCGGCCTCGGCGGACGCTATCTCAGCGAATCCGCGGGCGGCCTGGTCGACCAGTGGAACCCGGAGGTGATCTACGCCAAGCCGACCACGATCTGGGACGCCATCGTGCACTACGACCGCCACAACTGGCGCTTCGCGCTCAACGCGACCAACCTGTTCGACAAGGAATACGTGGGGCGCTGCGCCAGCGTGGCCAACTGCATCTACGGCCAGGGCCGGCAGCTCATCGCCACGATCAGCTGGAGGCTGTGACGCCGGCGGCGGCGGGCAGCCCGGCCGATGCAACGGCCGGGCTTGCCGAAGCGCGATCGGTGCCCCGCCCGCAACGGACTGGCGCGCACTCGTCGCGTTCCGCCCGATCGTGACCCGGATCGCCGCAAGTCGGGCACCGAATGGATAAGCCGCCGCGCGCCGCAGGCGGCAAGCTGCCGCGACCGTCAGCTTCGCATCAGGCGCCTTCGGGCCCAATGGCGTCCTGCCGGGCCACTCCATGTCCTGCACACATCGAGGGAGTCAATCCATGACGCTACGTTCCGGCCTGATCGCGGCCACCGCCGCGGCCTGCATGGCGGCGCTCGCGCCGGCGCATGCCGGCGACCTGCTCTATACGCTCACCGACACGGTCACCCTGCCCAGCACCGATAGCGGCTGGGACTACATCAAGATGGAGCCGGGCAGCAATCGGCTGTTCATGGCGCGCGACAAGGACGGGCTGACTGTGTTCGACGTCGACGCCAACAAGGCGATCGCCACCGTTGGCAATTCCGTCGGCGCCAACGGGCCGCTGCTGCTGCCGCAGTACAACCGCGGCTACGTGGCCATGACCGACGGTTCGTTCCTCAGTTTCGAGCTGGATTCGCTCAAGCCCATCGCGCGGCTGCAGCTGGACGGCAACGGCGGCATCAACAGCGCCATCCATGATCCGCTCACGAGGCGCATCCACGCCATCGTCGGCACGCGGCCCAGCGAATCGACCTGGTACACGCTCGACGCGGCCAGCGGCAAGCTGCTCGGCAGCAGGACCTTTCCGTTCCGGAAGATGGACGACCCCGCGACCGACGGCAAGGGTCGCTTGTTCGCACCCGCGCGACGGGACAACCTGATCCTGGTGCTGGATTCGGAGACGCTGGACGAGCAGGCCCGCTGGACGGTGCCGTGCAACGTCTCCAAGGTCCGCTACCAGGCGCACAGCCACCGGATCCTCGGCGCATGCGCGGGCGACAATCCGATGTTCTTCGCGCTGGACCCGGACAGCGGCCGGGTGGTGGCCAGCCTGCCCATCGGCGACGGCATCGACGGCTTCGCCATCGACGAAGGGCGCAAGCGCATCGTCACCTCGAACTACGAAGGCACGCTGACCGTGATCCGCCAGGACGGGCCGGACAGCTATTCGCTGGCCGGGACGGTGTCCACCCTGCCCCGGGCGCGCATGATGACGATGGACGAGCGTACCGGGAGGCTGTTCGTGGTCACCGCCCGCTTCACGCTGGGTCCGCCGGATGCCAGCGGCGCGACAGCGGCCACATACCATCCCGACAGTTTTGTCGTCCTGACCTATGCGCCGCAGTGACCAAGCTTGCCTGGGACGCCGGCGGCCGCGCGCGTCATCGGGCCAGGCTGGCGACCATGCGCAGGCCGATGGCCAGGGCATCGTCGCGGCTGCGGTCGAGCCCGGGGTCGATGATGTACTGCAGGTCGGGCTGGAGCGTGAGCCAATCGTTGAGTGCGAAACGGTAGGTAAGCTCGAGTGCGGTTTCCGCACGGGCAGCGGCGATTCCCTCCCGCACCATGGCCCCGCGCCAGGAGCGGCTGGCGGACGCGCGGGCGATGGCGATGCCGGCCTCGTCGTCCGGCCGCGCCGCGAATGGCCCGAGCCAGCGCAGGCCGACGCTGTGGAAACGGTCGAAGGGATGGGTGCGCCCCGTGGCGGCGCCGATGCGGTAGAACCCGTGCAGGCCGCGCGCCCGGTTGCCGGAGAGCAGGGCCTCGCCGCGCAGGTAGGCGCCGGCGCTGGTGCTGCTTGCGCCGGTGTCGCCAGGTTCGTCGTGATCGCGGGAATAGCCCCATGCGCCCAACAGGATCCGCTGCCGGTCGAGCTGCAGGTCCATCTCGGCGATGCCGAAGGCGCCCTCGTCGCGGCTGATGCGCAAGGTACTGTGGTCGGGGCGATCCGGGTCGTTCGGGACGCCATCGAGCACGGCCACGCGCAGGGTCGCGTGATCGCCGATGGCGAGGGACAGGCGCAGCCCCGCGGACGTGTGCGGGAAGATCGATGGTCCGTTGCGGCCGCTCTGCGCGATGTCGGTCCCGATGCCATGGGCGCTGTGCAGGAACACGTCGGAACTCTCGAGCGCGTCGAACTCGGTGTTGATGTCGTACAGGCCCGCGCGCAGGGACCAGCGGCCGCCGTCGCCGGCGTATTCGATCCAGGCCTCCAGCGGCAGCAGCGCGCGCGTGCCGGTTTCGATGTTGGAGAGACCCTGGGCGTCTCCGGCCAGGTCGCTGACGCTGTTGGCGCCGTTGTTGATCAGGTGGATCCGCGCGCTTGTCCGCGGCAGGCCGAACAGCCGCTCCAGGTCGAACGCGGCGATCATGTCGACCTGGTTCAGGTACCGCATCCCCCGGTCGCCGCCGGCGGTGACCGACCACGCGTCGACGGTGTAGGCAAGTTCCATCGCCGGCGTGTGTCCTTCCGGGGAGACCATGGCGGCAGCCGGCAATGCCGGCGGGAGCAGGCCACCCAGCAGCAGGATGTATCCGTGGATGCGCGGTGCATGGCTGGAGGCGGTGGCTGGAGTCATGGTCTGCGGATCTCCTGGCTGGGCTGGGCGCGTGGCGATGCGCGCGCGTGGCGGTGGGCCAGGCAACGATCCCAGCGTTTGCGCCCGCATGCTGTGCCTAAAAGGCCACAGGCTGCCGCCGAAGGGCCGCAATCTGGCACCCGGACGCGGTTTCGTGGCCGCTGCGCGACAGTCGGATGCGCGGCCGCTTGCTAGCGTGGGATGCGGAAAGACGGAAGGCCGGGCGATCGCGCGGCCCCCGGGAAGTGCCACTGGAACTTCATTCGACGGGAGGGTTGAAACAATGAAAAACACAGTTTCCTCAGGCGGCTATCACCGCTGGTCGATCCTGCTGCACTGGGCGATGGTGGTGCTGTTCGTACTGGTGTATGCCTTCATCGAGCTGCGTGTCGTGTTCGAGAAGGGCACCGATGCGCGCGATGCGATGAAGGCCGCCCATTTCATGCTCGGCCTGCTCGTGCTGTTGCTGGTGTGGCTGCGGCTGGCGCTGCGGGTGGTCTATCGCGTGCAGCCGATCGTGCCGCTGCCGCCGGCCTGGCAGCGGATGGCGGCGGCGGTGGTGCAGGGCGCCCTGTACCTGCTGATGATCGGCATGCCGCTGGCCGGATGGGCGACCCTGAGCGCGTACGACCATCCCGTGCCGTTCTTCGGACTGGAACTGCCGGCGATCATCGCGCCCGACAGGGCGCTGGCCTCGCAGCTCCAGGACTGGCACGTGCGCATCGGCGACCTCGGCTACTGGCTGATCGGCCTGCATGCCGTCGCCGGCCTGGGACACCACTACGTGCGCAAGGACAACGCATTGAAGCGGATGCTTCTCTCCAAGTCCGCGGGCTGATCGAGGGCGCTTGTGGCTGCGGCCCCGGCCCCGGGGCCGCAGCCCCTTGCCGGCCTGCAACGGGATCCGTCACCGATCAGGCGGATCGATCAAGGCAGCGAGCGAACCACCCGGAACCCGAGCGTATTGTTCTGCCGCGCCGGATCGTCGCCTGCGTAGCGCATCGCCGGACGCACCGTCTCGGGCTTGTTGTACCAGCCGCCGCCGCGCACGACCCGGCGCACGCAGTCGCCGGTGAGCCATGCGCTGCCGTCGCCGGGCGCGCCCTCGTACGTGGGGTTGTAGCAGTCCTCCACCCACTCCCAGGCGTTGCCGGCCGTGTCGTACAGGCCGAAGCCGTTGGGCTGGAAGCTGCCCACGGCGGCGGTGGTCCTGGCGTAGCGGTCGCTGCAGTCGTGCAGCGGCCAGTCCGGACGCACTTCCCTCAGCGCGTCGTCGCCCACGTTGCCGAACTCGCAGGCGCGGGTGGGGTCCTCGCCCCAGAACCACGGCGTCGCGGTCCCGCCGCGGGCGGCGTATTCCCACTGCGCCTCGCTCGGCAGGCGGTAGGACTGCCCGGTCCTGTGCGAAAGCCAGCGGGTGTAGCCGACGGCCATCTCGAAGTTCACGTACAGGACCGGCCTGCGGCCGCGGCCCCAGTCCTCGTCGGGCACGGCCTCGCAGCCGCCGTCGGCCACGCAGGCGTCCCATTCGTCGTACGTGACCTCGTACCTGCCGATGGCGAACGGCCTGGCGAAGACCACCTCGTGCTGCGGCGCCTCGTTGGCGTCGTGGCCCGGTTCGGCGTCGGCGGAGCCCATCATGAAGCGACCGGCGGGCAGCACGACCATCTCGGGGCATTCGGCGCAGTCCCGGTCACCCGGTCCCGCGAACGGTGACGCCGCCGCCGGGCCGAGGGTGCAGGCACCGATGGCCAGCAGCAGGCAGGCGAGCCGCGGGCGACCGTGCCGCGATGCCGCGGTCCGCGGCCATGCGTTTCCTGCGATCGATGCTGCTGCGCTCATGCCTGTCCTCTTGCGTGGATCCGTGCGGTCAATGTCCAGGGTCGCCGCCGGCGCGCGCGCCCGGGTCGGGCGTGCCGGGCGGGCGGTCGTCCCAGTACCACGGGCGCGGCAGCTGCCGCGTCGCGGGCCAGAGTTCGTCCAGGGTGGCGCCGTCGTACAGGCGGCCGTTCTTCATCACCTGCACGATCGACAGCGTGTGCGCGAGGTCCTCGCGCGGATCGCGCGCGAGCAGCACGAGGTCGGCGAACTTGCCGGGCTCGATGCTGCCGAACTCCGCGGCGCGGCCGATCGTCGCGGCGCTGCCGAGGGTGGCCGCGCGCAGGGCTTCCGCGTTGCCCATTCCACCGGCCGCATGCGCCTGCATCTCCCAGTGCAGGCCGATGCCGGGCATCTCGCCGTGCGAACCCATGCCGACCACGCCGCCGGCGCGCATCACCTCGGCGACGCCCGCGGCGATGCGCGGGTACAGGTATTCGTCGGGCTCGCGCCACATGCGCTTGCGGGTCTTCATGTCGACGATGAAGCCGGGCGCGAAGCGGCGCAGCTTGCGGTCGTGGGCGAGGCCGCCGCGCGAGATGAAGTCGTCCTGCGCCTCCGGCCCGCCGTTGCCGATCATCAGCGTCGCCGAATAGGCGGTGCCCGTCTCGGCGAACAGCCGCACCACGTCGTGCTGCAGCGGCGCCGCGACCAGCGCGTGCTCGTTGCCGGCGTAGCCGTCGATGGCGTGGGTCAGGCCCAGCTTCATCGACAGCGCGCCCTCGGTGGTCGGCGCCAGCCCCAGCTCGCGCGCGGCCATCGCCACCCACTGGCGCACGCGGCGGTTGCCGCTGCGGTACATCTTGATGTTGCCCAGGCGATAGTGGTCGCGGTAGCGCGACAGCACCGCGCGGACCTCGCCGTAGGAGCGGAATTCATTGAACGAAAAGATCGCCGGGCCGGTGGAGTAGATCCGCGCGCCGGGCATCAGGCCGGCCTCGATCGCGTCCTGGTAGGCCAGCATGTCGATGCTCAGCGCGGAGGGATCGAACACCGTGGTCACGCCGTAGGCGAGGTTGGCCAGCGGGCCCCAGCTGTCGAAGTCGAGTACGTCGCGGCGGATGTCGGCGACGTGGGTGTGGGTGTCGATCAGGCCGGGGATGATGTAGCGGCCCGGGACCTCGCGGATCGCGACGCCCTCGGGCAGCGCGACGCTGCCGCGCGGGCCGACCGCGGCGATGCGGTCGTCGACCACCAGCAGGTCGGCGTCG
Organism: Pseudomonadota bacterium; assembly: GCA_023423855.1. Lineage (GTDB taxonomy): Bacteria > Pseudomonadota > Gammaproteobacteria > Xanthomonadales > Xanthomonadaceae > Luteimonas. The sequence goes on from JAFAEU010000190.1 coordinate 10,876, forward strand.
GCGACGGCCTCGTCGCCGCGCATGGTCAGCACCGTCGCGCCGCGCAGCAGCAGTGCGCCGCGCGGCGTGTCGCGCGGCAGCTCGACCACGGCCGCGAACGCCTGCACCC
>JAFAEU010000066.1 GCA_023423855.1 Pseudomonadota bacterium
GGTCGGCGCCTGGAACGCGATCTTCCAGCACGACCTGAAGGGCGTGCTGGCGTATTCGACGATCTCCCACCTGGGCCTGATCACCCTGCTGCTCGGCCTGTCGACGCCGATGGCGGTGGTGGCGGCGATGTTCCACATCCTCAACCACGCCACCTTCAAGGCCTCGCTGTTCATGGCCGCGGGCATCATCGACCACGAGACCGGCACCCGCGACATGCGCCGCCTGGGCGGATTGCGCCGGCTGCTGCCCTATACCAGCGCGCTGGCGATCACCGCCTCGCTGGCGATGGCCGGCATCCCGCTGCTCAACGGCTTCCTGTCCAAGGAGATGTTCTTCGCGCAGGCGCTGGAGATCGAGGCCCACGAGGGCATGCGCAGCTTCATCACCGTGGCCGCGTTCCTGTTCGCGACCTTCGGCGTGGCCTACAGCCTGCGCTTCGTCCACGACACCTTCCTCGGCCGCGGCCCGCGCGCGGTCGATCGCGAGGTCCACGAGCCGCCGCGCTTCATGCAGGTGCCGGTGGCGGTGCTGGTGGTGGCCTGCGTGGCGGTGGGCGTCGCGCCGCAGTGGACCATCGGCCCGGCGCTGGCCACCGCCGCGCGCGGCGTGCTCGGCGACGCGCTGCCCGAGTACAGCCTGGCAGTCTGGCACGGCATCAACACCCCGCTGCTGATGAGCCTGGGGGGCGTGGTCTGCGGCGTGCTGCTGTACCTGGGCCTGCGCCGGCTGCTGGACCTGCACGCGATCGTGCGCCATTCGCAGGGGCGCAAGCTGTTCCACCTCAACATCGAGGCGCTGTTCCGCCTCGGCCGCCGCTTCACCCACACCGTCGCCAACGGCAGCATGCAGCGCAGCCTGCTGTGGCTGCTGATGGTCGCCATCGCCGCCGGCGCCGCGCCCTTCGTCGCCGCCTGGGGCGAGCCGCAGCCGGCGACGGCGTTCGCCGGGCAGCCGATGGTGCGCCTGGCCTGGGTGCTGTGGTGGCTGCTGGTCTGCTGCGCCTTCGCCACCCTGGCGCTGTACCGGCATCGCCTGCTGGCGGTGCTGGTGATGGGCGGCTGCGGGCTGGCGGTGAGCATGACCTTCGTCGCGCTGTCGGCACCCGACCTGGCGCTGACCCAACTGCTGGTGGAACTGGTGACGGTGGCGCTGATGTTGCTGGGCCTGCACTACCTGCCCAAGGACTCGCCGCCCGAACGCTCCACGGCCCGGCGCCTGCGCGACGGCGCGGTGGCCCTGGCCGCCGGCGTCGGCACCGCGGGACTGGCCTGGGCGATGATGACCCGGCCGCCGGTGAACGCCGCGGCCGCCGAGATCACCGCGCGATCGCTGCCCGAGGCCTGGGGCGCGAACGTGGTCAACGTGATCCTGGTCGACTTCCGCGGCTTCGACACCTTCGGCGAGATCACCGTGTTCGGCATCGCCGGCCTGGTGGTGCATGCCATGCTGCGGCGCGCGCGCATGGCCCCGGAAAAGGTCATGCCCGGGCCGCCGGTCAAGCTGCCGGTGCCGGCGGACCTGGCGCAGATGATGTTCCCGCTGACGCTGGTGGTGTCGATCTTCCTGTTCCTGCGCGGCCACAACGCGCCCGGCGGCGGCTTCATCGCCGGCCTGACGCTGGCGGTGCCGCTGCTGATCCAGTACGTGATCCAGGGCGCGGCCTCGGTGGAGTCGCGCTTCGGCTTCGACTACATCCGCATGATCGGCATCGGCCTGATGGTGGCGCTGATGACCGGCGCCGCGGCGATGTTGTTCGACACGCCCTTCCTGACCAGCGGCCACTACGACCTGGAGCTGCCGCTGCTGGGCACGATCCCGCTGGCCAGCGCGGCGGCCTTCGACCTGGGCGTCTACCTGGTCGTGTTCGGAAGCACCATGCTGATCCTGTCGATGATGGGCACGCTCAAGCCGTCCAAGAAGATGATCGCCCACCGCGGCACGATCGATCCCGCCACGCGCTCGGCCATCACCGGGGAGGCGGCATGATGCCGCTGGACATGATCTCGCTGGAAGCGGCCATCGCCAGCGGCATCGGCGTGCTGGTGTTCGCCGGCGTCTACCTGGTGCTGCGCGCGCGCAGCTTCGACGTGATCCTGGGGCTCACCCTGCTCTCGTACGCCACCAACCTGCTGATCTTCTCCAGCGGCCGCCTGACCGTGGGCAAGCCGCCGGTGCTGCAGCCGGGCGTGGACGCGACCCTCGCCAACCACACCGACCCACTGCCGCAGGCGCTGGTGCTGACCGCGATCGTGATCTCGTTCGCGATGACCGCGGTGAGCATCGTGCTGGCCATGCGCAGCCGCGCCGACAACGACAGCGACCACGTCGACGCCGGCGACGTGCGCGACGACCGGGAGGACGGCCGGTGACCCAGCTGCCGATCCTGCCGATCCTGCTTCCGCTGCTCGGCGGCGCGCTGTCGCTGTTCGTCGAGCACCGCCGCATCGGCACCGTGGTACAGCGCTCGGTGGCATGGACGTTCATGCTCGCCACGCTGCTGGCCTCGATCCTGCTGGTGGTGCGCGCGCACGAGGGCTCCATCCTGGTCTACCTGCTCGGCGACTGGCCGGCGCGCATCGGCATCGCGCTGATGGTGCTCGCGACCTCGCTGCTGGGGGTGGCCTGCCTGCTCCACGCCTGTTCGGGCTGGGACCGGCGCGCGCCGCACTTCCATGCCCTGTTCCAGCTGCAGCTGATGGGCCTCAACGGCGCCTTCCTGACCGGCGACATCTTCAACCTGTTCGTGTTCTTCGAGGTGATGCTGATCGCCTCCTACGGCCTGCTGCTGTCGGGCGGGCGCGGCGTGCGCATGAGCGCGGGCCTGCACTACGTGGCCTTCAACATCG
>JAFAEU010000068.1 GCA_023423855.1 Pseudomonadota bacterium
CTTGCGTGATGTCGTAACGGAACTGCGGGCTGTAGGGCGACTGTTCGAACGCGCTGATGTCGATCTTCTTGTACTTGACGCCCATCTTGATGGTGTGGCCTTCCCACCCGAAGAACGTCAGGTCGTCCTGGAAGGCGTAGCCCTTCTGGCCCTTGCTCTGGTAGTCGGCGCCGCCGCCGAGCCTGAGCACGAGGTCCATGTCCGCATTGTTCTGCGTCTCCTGCCCTTCCCGCGGCACGTACAGCTCGACGCCGTTGGCGATCAACGCCGCGCGCGGCGCGAAGTTCGCGTCCTCGAACGTGAGGTGGGCGTCGTTGAGCCAGTTCATGGAGCTGAACTGGTAGCGCAGGTCGGCGCGCGTCTCCTCGCCGGTCTTGACCGTCGCACGCTCGGCCGTGTTCGGCCCGTTTCCGACGTTGGTGATCTCGTCCTCCTCGCGCCGCTTGAGGGTGAACTCGACCAGATGGCCCTCGCCCGGCGTCCAGCTGAGCTTGCCGAAGTACAGATCCTCCTTGAAGGGAACCGCGACCGGCTGCCGGGCGGCGTCCTGGAATTCCCCCGGGAGATCCTCGATCGCGAAATTGCGCCCGGGCGTGATGGTGCGCGGCGAGTTGTATTCCTTGGCCTCGTAGGTCACGAAGAAGTGCAGCAGGTCGCGCACGATCGGACCGCCGAACGCGATGCCGTACTGCTCTTCCTTGGACCGCACCTTGCCACCGGCGGCGTCCTCGGCGGGGGTCGGCTTGCGCCAGTCGTCGCCCGTCCTGTCCCAGAAGAAGTCGCCTTCGAACTCGTTCGTGCCCGACTTCGTGACCGCGGTGATCCCCGCGCTGCTCAACTGGTCGTATTCGGCCTTGTAGTTGGAGGTGACGACCTTGTATTCGGAAATGCCCAGCTGCGGGAACGGGTTGCCGCGACTCGAATCCTGGCCGGTGATGCCGCCCTTGAGCACGTAGTCCTTCTGCCCGACGCCGTCGATGAAGACGTTGATGCCGCTGGACAACTGCGGGCCGCTGCGCAGGGACGTCGATCCGTCGTTGCCCGTCCTGAAGGTCACGCCGGGGACGATGTCGGCGAACGCGAGGAAGTTCCTCGATGCCTGCGGAAGCGCGTCGATCTGCTTCTGCGAGACATAGGTCGAGATCTCGGACGTCTTGGTCTCGACCAGCGCCTGCGCGGTGACCACGACCGCGTCGAGGTCGGTGGCTTCTCCCGCAGGCGTCGCTTCCGCCACGCCGCCGACGCCCAGGTTCAGCGTCGCGGTCTGGCCGACGGCGAGCGTCACGTTCTGCGAACTCGTTTGCCCGCCGGCCGCCACGTCGATGCGATAGGTCCCCGGCGGCAGGCCGGCGAGGTTGTAGGCGCCCGAAGCGGTGGTCTGCACGCTGCGGGTGAGGCCGGTGGCGAGGTTGGTGGCGGTCACCTGCGCGTCCGCGGCGGGCGCGGAGTCCGCGGACACCTGGCCGCGGATCGTCGCGCCCGTGGATTGCGCGAACGCCGGCACCGACAGCAGCATGCAGCCTGCCAGCGCACAGCTGAGCAGGCTGCGATCGAGCCTGCGCGAAGCGGGGTGGGTCTTGCGATTCATCGTGATGCCCCTCCCAGGGCGGTCCTCGAACGGTTGAAACCGGGGGATTGACGCGTCTTGGACTGAAACGCTGTTCTTGTCTTCAACTGTGGACGGATGCCGCGCTCCTGCATGCCTGCGGGTCGGATCGATGGCATTCACCTCTTCATGTCGTTGTGCGTGGCGCGCTGGATTGCCTGGTCACCAGTCGCGGCGCCAGCAGGGATCGCTGCCCCTGCGCGTCCGCGGGGCCGGGATCCAGCAGCTGGCGGATGGCGCGCGCGCCCAGCTCCGCGATCTCGACGCGCATGGTCGTCAGCGCCGGGTGTACGTAGCGCGAAAGCGGGATGTCGTCGAAGCCGGCGAGCGCGATGTCGTCGGGCACGCGCACGCCGCCCTGGCTGAGCGCGAACAGGCAGCCGAGCGCCATCATGTCGTTGGCGGCGAATACCGCGTCCGGACGTTGCGCCGCCTCGAGCAGGGCCTGGCCCGCGCGGTGCCCGGAGGCTTCGTCGAAGCCGCCGGGCAGCACCCATGGCTCGACGCCGGGCGCGCCGGCGGACAGGGCGTCGCGATAGCCGCGCAGGCGTTCGCGCGCATCGAAGTTGTCGTCCGGGCCGGCGATGAAGGCGATGCGCCTGTGCCCCGCCTGCAGCAGGTGCTGCATCATCGCCATCGCGCCGCCGTGGTTGTCGACGCCGACCGAGGCGCGGCCGCTGGCCGCGAGCGCGGAATTCATCAGCACCACCGGCATCGTCGCCGGCAGTTCCTCGGCCAGCGCCTCCGCGCCCTCGAAGAACGGCGACATCAGCAGCAGGCCGTCCACGCGCCCGCGCATCGTGCGCAGCGCGGCGCCCTGCTCCTGCGGATGGCCGTGGTAGCTGGACACCAGCAGGTGCAGCCCGCGCTCGCGCGCGACCTGGTCGATGCCGCGCACCAGTTCGGAGAAGAATTCGCCGTACAGGTCCGGCAGCACCACGCCGATGGTCTGCGTGCGCCGGCTGCTGAGGCTGCGCGCCGCGTGGTGCGGGCTGTAGCGCAGTTCGTCGGCGACGCTGAGGACGCGCTTGCGCACCGCCTCGGCGACGTTCTGGTGGCCGTTCAGGGCCCGCGACACGGTCGCCACCGAAACGTTCGCGCGTCGTGCCACGTCTTTGATCGTGACGCTCACACCGCCTCTCCACGGTTTCGCGATGGCCGCAATGTAATCGTTTTCAAGAGAAGATGTAAAGCTTTCGTTTCGAGGCATGACGTCGGTCCATCCGTCGTTTTTCTGCTGCGTTGCAACAGCCATTGCGGCACGGGACGAAACTGCGGGATGGGCTGCCGATCGAACCGCCCCCTCGACTCAGCGGGCGACCACCTCGAACGCCACCGACTGCTCCGCCTCCGAACTGCCGCCGGCGAACACGGTGAACGTCCCCGGCTCGACCACGCGCCGCATGTCGGCGTCGTACAGCGCGAGGTCGTCGAAGCCGAGCTCGAAGGTCACCGTGCGCGATTCGCCCGGCTGCAGTTCGACGCGGCGGAAGCCGCGCAGCTCCCGCACCGGGCGGGTGACGCTGGCGACGTCGTCGCGCAGGTACAGCTGCACCACCTCCGTGCCGGCGCGCTTGCCGGTGTTGGTGACGCGCACGCTGACCTGCTGCGCGAGGTCATCCGGCGCCAGCGTCGCGCGCGACACGGTCGGCGCGTCGTAGCCGAACGTGGTGTAGCCCAGCCCGTGCCCGAACGGATACAGCG
>JAFAEU010000082.1 GCA_023423855.1 Pseudomonadota bacterium
GAGGTGCCCGAGGTGCTGGCGCACGCGACCATCTACTCGCTCGACCTGGGCGCGCTGGTGGCCGGCACCAAGTACCGCGGCGACTTCGAGAAGCGCCTGAAGGCCGTGCTGAGCGCGATCAGGAAGCACCCCGGCGCGATCCTGTTCATCGACGAGATCCACACCATCATCGGCGCGGGCTCCGCGTCGGGCGGCACCATGGACGCCTCGAACCTGATCAAGCCGGCGCTGGCCTCGGGCGAACTGCGCTGCATCGGCTCGACCACGTTCCAGGAATACCGCGGCATCTTCGAGAAGGACCGCGCGCTGGCGCGGCGCTTCCAGAAGATCGACATCGTCGAGCCGACGGTGGGCGAGACCTACGAGATCCTGCAGGGCCTCAAGCCCAAGTACGAGGCGCACCACGACGTGACCTACGCCGACGAGGCGCTGCAGGCGGCCGTGGACCTGTCGGTCAAGCACATCGCCGACCGGCTGCTGCCGGACAAGGCGATCGACGTGATCGACGAGGCCGGCGCGCGCCAGCGGCTGCTGCCGCTGGAGGTGCGCAAGTCGCTGATCGACGTGGAAGAAGTGGAAACCATCGTCGCCAAGATGGCGCGCATCCCGACCAAGCAGGTCAGCGCCTCGGACAAGGACGTGCTCGAGCACCTCGAGCGCAACCTGAAGATGGTGATCTTCGGTCAGGACCCCGCGATCGAGACACTAACCTCGGCGATCAAGCTCGCGCGCTCGGGCCTCGCCAACCCGGACAAGCCGATCGGCAACTTCCTGTTCGCCGGCCCGACCGGCGTCGGCAAGACCGAGGTCACCAAGCAGCTGGCGCTGCAGCTCGGCATCGAACTGGTGCGCTTCGACATGTCCGAGTACATGGAGCCGCATTCGGTGTCGCGCCTGATCGGCGCGCCCCCGGGCTACGTCGGCTTCGACCAGGGCGGCCTGCTGACCGAGAAGATCGTCAAGACGCCGCACTGCGTGCTGCTGCTCGACGAGGTCGAGAAGGCGCACCCGGACATCTTCAACATCCTGCTGCAGGTCATGGACCGCGGCGTGCTGACCGACACCAACGGGCGCGAGGCCAATTTCAAGAACGTCATCATCGTGATGACCACCAACGCCGGCGCGGCGCAGGCGGCGCGGCGTTCGATCGGCTTCACCCGCCAGGACCACAGCACCGATGCGATGGAGGTGATCCGCAAGGGCTTCACGCCGGAGTTCCGCAACCGCCTCGACGCGATCGTGCAGTTCCAGGCGCTGGGCATGGACCACATCCTGCGCGTGGTGGACAAGTTCCTGATCGAGCTCGAGGCGCAACTGCACGACAAGGACGTGACCCTGTCGGCGACGCCGGCCGCGCGCGACTGGCTGGCCGCGCACGGCTTCGACCCGCTGATGGGCGCGCGGCCGATGGCGCGCGTGATCCAGGACAAGGTCAAGCGCCCGCTGGCCGACGAACTGCTGTTCGGCAAGCTGGTCGGCGGCGGCCGCGTGAGCATCGACGTCAGGGACGACGAGCTGCTGGTCGAGGCCTTCCCCGAGCCGGAGAAGCTGCTGCCGGCCACGGTGTAGGAGATCCACGGCCTACATTCCCGTCGTCCCACCCGTGAAGGGTGGAATGACGGGGAGGTGGATGGCCGAACCGGGATTGCTCCCGCGAACGGCGAGAACCGATCAGCCCCGCTTCCAGCGCACCCCCTGCGCCGTATCCTCCAGCAGCACGCCCTCGGCAGCGAGCTGCTCCCGGATCGCATCCGCCCGCGCGAAATCCCGCGCCTGCTTCGCCGCCGAGCGTTCGTCGATCAGCGCCTGGATGCGCGCATCGTCGTCGCCGGACGCGCCGCGTGCGAACCAGGCCTGCGGCGACTGCTGCAGCAGGCCCAGCGCGAGCCCGGCGCCAAGCAGTTCCGCCTTGAGCCGCTGCCGATCCCCGGTGGCTTCCGCCTTGCGCGCCTCGCCCGCGATGCGCGCGACCTCGGCCAGCGCCGCCGGCGTGTTGAGGTCGTCGTCCAGCGCGTCCTCGACCGCCTGCGGGATGACCGGGGCCGCTTCGACGTCCGCCAGGTCGCGCAGCGTGCCGTACAGGCGGTCGAGCGTGCGCACGCTCTGCTCGATAAGCGCGTCCGACCAGTCCAGCGGCTGGCGGTAGTGCGCCGAGAGCAGAGCGTAACGCAGCGCCTCCGGCGGATGCTGCCGCACCAGGTCGTGGATCTTCTCGATGTTGCCCAGCGACTTCGACATCTTCGCGCCCGACAGGGTCAGCATGCCGTTGTGCAGCCAGACGCGGGCGAAGATGCGGCCGCCATGGGCGCACTCGCTCTGCGCGACCTCGTTCTCGTGGTGCGGGAACTGCAGGTCGACGCCGCCGGCGTGGATGTCGATGGTCTCGCCCAGGTGCGCCTCGGCCATCGCCGAGCACTCGATGTGCCAGCCGGGGCGACCGCGTCCCCAGGGGGAATCCCAGCCGGGGAGCTCGTCGGTCGAGGGCTTCCACAGCACGAAGTCGCCGGGATCGCGCTTGTACGGCGCCACCTCGACCCGCGCACCGGCCAGCATCTCGTCCGGGTCGCGCCGCGACAGCCGGCCGTAGCCGGCGAAGGTGCCGACCGCGAACAGCACGTGGCCCTGCGCGGCGTAGGCGTGGTCGCTGTCGATCAGACGCTGGATCATGGCCACCATCGCGCCGATGTGGGCGGTGGCCGCCGGTTCGATGTCGGGGGCGAATTCGCCGTCCACGCCCAGCGCCGCCATGTCCTCGCGGTAGGCGGCGGCGAAGCGGTCGGTGATCGTGGCGATCGGCACGCCGGCCTCGCGCGCCGCGGCGTTGATCTTGTCGTCGACGTCGGTGATGTTGCGGGCGTAGCGCAGCGCGCCGTAGCGGCGGCGGAGCAGGGCGGCGAGCACGCCGAACACCACCGGCCCGCGCGCATTGCCGATGTGGACGTAGTTGTAGACGGTCGGCCCGCACACGTACATCGTCGGGCAGGCCGGGTCGATCGGCGCGAAGGCCTCGGGCTGGCGGGTGAGGCTGTTGAACAGGCGCAGGGACATCGGCACGCGGCGGCGGAAAACCGTCGATTCTAGAGCGTGTTGCGCGCCTTGCAGCATTTTCCGCGCGCGCGGGTCTTCTTCGGGTCGCGACGGCCGGCGCCGGGGGCGCGACGGCACCGGGATTCAGCCGGGGGCCGGCCTGCGCCCCCTACACTGCGCCGGCAATGACCCGAGTTCCGACTTTCCCCGCCCTCCGATCATGCAGGCTGCTGCTCGCCGGCTGGGCCCTGTGCCTCGCGCTGCCCGCGATGGCGCAGGCGGAACCCGATCCCGAAGCCGCGCCGGCGCGCCAGCCGGAGAACGTCCGGGTCGAGTACGCCCAGGTGCTGCGCGCCGAACCCGTCTACCAGACCCTGCGTGCGACCACGATGGTCGAGCGCTGCGAGGCCTCGACGCCGGTCGAGGAGGCGCAGGAGAACAAGACCGGGATCGCCCGGGTCCTGGGTGCGGTCAAGGGCGCACTGACGCCCGATCCGAAGGTCGAGGAGGTCGCGCCGTCTGCGGGTGGCCAGTGTCGCCTTGTGCCGCTGGAGCGCGAGTTCCGCCGGCCGATCGCCTACGACGTCGACTACGTCCACCGCGGCGTGAAGTACCGCTCGCGGCTTCCCGCCGATCCGGGCAACCGCGTGCGCGTGCGCGTCTCGGTGACCCCGGTGGTTTCATCCGAAACCCCCTGAGCGCGCGATTGTTGCAGTGCGTGCGCCGCCATGCGACGATGCGCGCCGTGAAAAACACCCTTGCCCGCGCCGACATCCTGACCTCCGCCCGCATGGCGGCGGGCATGACCTCGCGCGCGCGTCGACCGGACCCCTTTGCCTGAGCTGGGTCGACCGGACGTTTTCCTCGTCATGCCGAAACCCAGCCCGAGGCTGGGTTTTTTCGTTTCTGTACTCCCGAATTTCGCAACATTTCCGAGCCAGGATGTCGTCATGAAGCACTTCTTGAACACGCAGGACTGGAGCCGCGCCGACCTCGACGCCCTGCTGACGCAGGCCGCCCTGTACAAGCAGCACAGGATCGGCGACGCGCTCAAGGGGCGCTCGATCGCGCTGGTGTTCTTCAATCCGTCGATGCGCACCCGCACCAGCTTCGAGCTGGGCGCGTTCCAGCTCGGCGGCCACGCGGTGGTGCTGCAGCCTGGCAAGGATGCGTGGCCGATCGAGTTCGACCTGGGCACGGTGATGGATGGCGACACCGAGGAGCACATCGCCGAGGTGGCGAAGGTGCTGGGACGCTACGTCGACCTGATCGGCGTGCGCGCGTTCCCGAAGTTCGTGGACTGGGCCTACGACCGCGAGGACATCGAGCTCAAGTCGTTCGCGAAGTACTCGCCGGTGCCGGTGATCAACATGGAGACGATCACCCATCCCTGCCAGGAGCTGGCGCATGCGCTGGCGCTGCAGGAGCATTTCGGCACCAGCGATCTGCGCGGGAAAAAGTACGTGCTGACCTGGACCTACCACCCCAAGCCGCTCAACACCGCGGTCGCGAACTCCGCCCTGACCATCGCCACGCGCCTGGGCATGGACGTGACCCTGCTGTGCCCGACGGAGGAATACATCCTCGACGAGCGCTACCTGGGCTGGGCGCAGGACAACGTCGCCGAAAGCGGCGGCTCGTTCCAGGTCAGCCACGACATCGACAGCGCCTACGCCGGCGCCGACGTGGTCTACGCCAAGAGCTGGGGTGCGCTGCCGTACTTCGGCAACTGGGCGCCGGAGAAGCCGATCCGCGACCAGTTCACGCACTTCATGGTCGACGAGGCCAAGATGGCGTTGACCAACAACGGCGTCTTCAGCCACTGCCTGCCGCTGCGGCGCAACGTCAAGGCGACCGATGCGGTGATGGATTCGCCGAACTGCATCGCGATCGACGAGGCCGAGAACCGCCTGCACGTGCAGAAGGCGATCATGGCCGCGCTGGTGCAGCAGTAGCGCTTCCTGCTTTGCTCCTTCCCCCGCGTGCGGGGGATGGCCGGGATGGGGGAAAACGGCCTCCGGAACGTT
>JAFAEU010000352.1 GCA_023423855.1 Pseudomonadota bacterium
ACACCATCCTCGGCATGTCGCTGGCGCACGGCGGACACCTGACCCACGGCGCCAAGGTCAATGCCTCGGGCAAGCTGTTCAACGCCGTGCAGTACGGCGTGAACGACGACGGCCTGATCGACTACGACGAAGTCGAGAAGCTGGCGCTCGAGCACAGGCCGAAGATGGTCGTGGCCGGCTTCAGCGCCTACTCGCAGAAGATCGACTGGGCGCGCTTCCGCGCCATCGCCGACAAGGTCGGCGCGCTGCTGTTCGTCGACATGGCGCACGTGGCCGGCCTGGTCGCTGCCGGCGTGTACCCGAACCCGGTGCCGCATGCGCACGTGGTCACCTCGACCACGCACAAGACCCTGCGCGGTCCGCGCGGCGGCATCATCGTCGCCAGCGAGCAGGGCGCGGGCGAGGCCTTCGCCGACATCACCAAGAAGCTGCAGAGCATCGTCTTCCCCGGCATCCAGGGCGGCCCGCTGATGCACGTCATCGCCGCCAAGGCGGTGGCGTTCAAGGAGGCGCTGGAGCCGGAATTCAAGGCCTACCAGGCGCAGGTGGTGAAGAACGCGCAGGCGATGGCGAAGACCATCATCGCGCGCGGCTACAAGATCGTCTCCGGCGGGACCGAGAACCACCTGATGCTGGTCGACATGATCGGCAAGCCGATCACCGGCAAGGCCGCCGAGGAAGCGCTGGGCAAGGCGCACATCACCGTCAACAAGAACGCGGTGCCCAACGACCCGCAGAAGCCCTTCGTCACCTCCGGCCTGCGCATCGGCACGCCCGCGGTGACCACGCGCGGCTATGGCGAGGCCGACTGCGTTGCGCTGGCGAACTGGATCTGCGACGTGCTGGACAACCCCGGCGACGATAGCGTCATCGCCGGCGTGCGCGAGAACGTGACCAGGCAATGCCGGCAATTCCCCGTCTACGCATAGGGCGGGTCTCGACCCGCCTGCGCATCGCCCAGCCCGAGGAGGTGGCGGGTTGAAACCCGCCCTATCATGTACTGCCCCTTCTGCCAGCACCAGGACACCAAGGTCATCGACTCGCGCGCGTCGGAAGACGGCGCGACGATCCGGCGTCGGCGCGAGTGCGAGGCCTGCGGCGAGCGCTTCAGCACGCTCGAGACCATCGAGCTGAAGCTGCCGGTGATCATCAAGGGCGACGGCCGGCGCGAGCCGTTCGACGCGCGCAAGCTGCGCATCAGCATGGACCGCGCGCTGCACAAGCGCCCGGTGTCCGAGGAGCAGATCGAGGCGGCGGTGCGCGCGGTGGTGCACCAGCTGCGGATGACGACCGAGCGCGAGATCCAGTCGCGCCGCGTCGGCGAATTCGTGATCGCGGAACTGCGCAAGCTCGACCACGTCGGCTTCGTGCGCTTCGCCTCGGTCTACCGCTCGTTCGAGGACATCACCGACTTCCGCGAGGAACTCGACCGGCTCGAACGCGACCTGCCGGGCGAAGGCCAGCTGCCGCTGCTCGGCGGCGGCGACGTGGTGCCGTTCGGGAAGCCGGCGGGGAAGGGCAAGAAGCGCTGATGCGAGGCGGGGTGCTGGCGTCAGAAACGCGGCGGTCCCGGGAGTTTCCGGGTTCAGCGACCTGAAACCAGACCCTGTCATTCCGAGCGAAGCGAGGAATCTGCTTCCCGCCGACTCAAGGGCCACAGAAGCAGATTCCTCGCTTCGCTCGGAATGACATTCTCTATGGGCTTGCTTCCTATGCAGGCTCGTTTCAGCGATTGCCGGCAGTTCGCAGCAGGTGATGTCGCGATTGGAACGGAAATGACATGACGGATTTCAGCCCCACCGACCACGCCATGATGGCCCGCGCCCTGCGCCTGGCCGAACGCGGCGCGTACACCACCAAGCCCAATCCCATGGTCGGCTGCGTGATCGCGCGCGGCGACGAGGTCGTCGGCGAAGGCTGGCACCGGCGCAAGGGCGGGCCGCATGCGGAGGTGTTCGCGCTGCAGGCGGCGGGCGAGCGCGCGAAGGGCGCGACCGCCTACGTCACGCTGGAACCCTGCGCGCACGTCGGCAACACCGGCCCGTGCGCGGACGCGCTGGTCGCCGCCGGCGTGTCGCGCGTGGTCGCGGCGATGCGCGATCCGTTCCCGAAGGTCGACGGCAGCGGCTTCGCCAGGCTGCGCGACGCCGGCGTCGACGTCGGCGTCGGGCTGATGGAAGCGCAGGCGCGCGCGCTCAACAACGGCTTCCTGTCGCGGATCGAGCGCGGGCGGCCGTGGGTGCGGGTCAAGCTGGCCTGCAGCCTCGACGGCCGCACCGCGATGGCGAGCGGCGATTCGAAGTGGATCAGCGGCGAGGCTTCGCGCGCCGACGTGATGCGTTGGCGCGCGCGCGCCGGGGCGATCCTGACCGGCGCCGGCACGGTGCTGGCCGACGATCCCTCGCTGACCGTGCGCTTCGACGAAGCGCAGGAATTCGTCGCGCCGCTGCGCGTGGTGCTCGATCCCGGGCTCGCCACCGTCGCGCGCGGCAAGGTGCGCGAGGGCGACGCGCCGACGCTGTACCTGCACGCGCCCGACGCCAAGCCGCCGCGCGAACTGGCTGCGGATCGCGCGGCGGTTCCGGTCAAGGGCGGAAAGTTCGACCTGCAGGCCGTGCTGGCCCTGCTCGCGCAGCGCGAGGTCAACGACGTGCACGTCGAGACCGGCGCGACGCTGGCCGGTGCGCTGCTCATGGCGGGCCTGGTCGACGAACTGCTGCTGTACATGGCGCCGGTGGTGCTGGGCGACACCGCGCGCCCCCTGTTCGGCGGCCTCGGCTTCACCGAGATGGCGCAGCGGCTGCAGATGCGCATAGTCGAAACCCGCCGCATTGGCGACGACCTGCGGCTGCTGCTGCATCCGCGCACGCAATAGGCGAATCGGAAGGCGACCTGTGTCGCATGCCGTCGGCCTTGCCATCGGGTAAGGTGGCGCGATGGGGCAGGCGATGTTCAAGGACCACTTCTCGGCGGTTGCGGGCGCGTACGCCGACGCGCGCCCGGAATATCCCGCGGCGCTGTTCGACTGGATCGCATCCGTTGTCCCGGCGCGCGCCCTGGCATGGGAGGCCGGCTGCGGCAGCGGCCAGGCCACGCGCGGACTGGCGCCGCTTCTCGCGCAGGTGCACGCCACCGATCCCAGCGCCGAACAGATCGCGCGCGCCCGCGCGCCCGCGAACGTGATCTTCGCCGTCGAGCCGGCCGAGCAGTGCAGCCTGCCCGACGCCTGCGCCGATGCGGCCTGCGTCGCGCAGGCGCTGCACTGGTTCGACCGTGGCCGCTACTTCGCCGAATGCGCGCGGGTGCTGCGTCCCGGCGGCGTGCTGCTGGCGTGGGGTTACCAGGACATCGAAGTGCCGGACGAATTGGACGATGGGGTCGGTGCGTTCGCCGCCGACATCCGCCCGTACTGGCCGCCGGAACGCGAGCAGGTCGACGTGGCCTACGCCGGCTACGCATGGCCGTTCCCCGCCATCGATGCGCCGCGCTGGACCCTGCGCGCCGACTGGCCGCTGCCGCGCCTGCTGGGCTACTTCTCCAGCTATTCGGCGACGCGGCGCTTCCGCGAGGCGACCGGCATCGATCCCGTCGCGAAGCACGCGGACGCGATCGCGCGCGCGTGGGGCGATCCCGCCGCCACGCGCCGCCTGCAGTGGCCGATGTTCATGCACGCGCGGAGGAAGCCATGACCCTGCGCTGGGGCATCGTCGGCTGCGGCGACGTCACCGAGGTCAAGAGCGGCCCCGCGCTGCAGCAGGCGCGCGGTTCGTCGCTGGCGGCGGTGATGCGGCGCGACGGCCGGAAGGCCGAGGACTATGCGCGGCGCCACGGCGTGCCGCGCTGGTACGACGATGCCGATGCGCTGATCCACGATCCCGGGGTCGACGCGGTCTACGTGGCCACGCCGCCGTCGACCCACGCGCAGTACGCGATCGCCGCGATGCGCGCCGGCAAGCCGGTCTACGTCGAGAAGCCGATGGCGCTCGACGCCGGCGAATGCGAGGCGATGCTCGAGGCCAGCCGCGCGACCGGGATGCCGCTGTTCGTGGCCTACTACCGGCGCGCGCTGCCGCGCTTCCTGAAGGTGCGCGACCTGCTGGCCACGGGCGCCATCGGCACGCCGCGGCGGGTGCGCGTGGTCCTGCACCGGCCGCTCGACCCGCGCTATACCAATGGCGCCGCGCTGCCGTGGCGCGTACGTCCGGAGATCGCCGGCGGCGGACTGTTCGTCGACCTCGGCAGCCACGCGCTGGACCTGCTGGATTTCCTGTTCGGGCCGATCGTGGACGTGTCGGGCCGTGCGGCGTCGGTATCCGGCGCCTATCCGGCCGAGGACACGGTGGCGATGGCGTTCGCGTTCGACGGCGGCGTGCGCGGCGAGGGCGACTGGTGCTTCTGCAGCGATGCGCGCCGCGACGAGGTCGAGATCAGCGGCGACCGCGGCCGGCTGCGCTTCGCGACCTTCGACGAGGTGCCGGTCGAACTCGAGGGCGCGGATGGCACGCAGCGTTTCGACATCGCCAACCCGCCGCACATCCAGCTGCCGCTGGTGGAGACCCTCGTCGCCGAGCTGCGCGGCGAGGGGCGGTGCCCGTCGACCGGGATTTCGGGGGCGCGCACCACGAAGATCATCGACGCGGTGCTGGAGGGCTACCGGCGGCGGGACCCGCCTGCCGGCGGCCAATGGCTGCCGGGGTCCCGGCAACCGGAAGACTGAGCCTGTCGTTCCGAGCCCTTCGGCCATGCCCCGGGGCAGGTTCCGCGAAGGATCTGCTGCTGCCTGAACTTGTCATCCCTGAACTTGTCATCCCGAGCGCAGCGAGGGATCTACTGTCCGACGTCGAAAGGCAAGATCCCTCGCTGCGCTCGGGATGACAAGTTCAGGGATGACATTCGCGTTCGGGACGACATCGGCGATCGGCGGCGGCAGGTTGCCCCCGGGCCGCGGCACGGGCCGGCAGCGGGCCGCTGCGGTAGAATGCGCACGCCGGCTGCGTGCCGGCACCACACACAATGCAGATGTCTTCAGGGCGGGGCGAAATTCCCCACCGGCGGTAGGTGGATCGTCGCAAGGCGCATCCACGAGCCCGCGAGCGCCCGGGCGGCCTGCCCGGGGTCAGCAGATCCGGTGAGATGCCGGAGCCGACGGTCACAGTCCGGATGGAAGAAGACGACCATGCGCGGCCGCGCCGCGCGTGCATCGCGCCCTGCGGGCGTTTGCCGCCATGCGGGAAACGGACCATGTTCACGGGATTGATCGAGGGAGTCGGCGCGCTGGCGTCGCGCGAGGCGCGCGATGACGATGCGCGCCTGCGCATCGCGTTCGGCACGTTGCCGGCCGGCGACGTCGCGCTCGGCGAAAGCATCGCCGTCAACGGCGTGTGCCTGACGGTGGTGGCGTTCGACGCCACGCATTTCGAGGCCGATGTCTCGGCCGAGACGCTGTCGCTGACCACGCTGGGCACGTTGCCCATTGGTCGCGCGCTCAACCTCGAGCGCGCGCTGCGGCTCGGCGACCGGCTCGGCGGGCACCTGGTCAGCGGGCACGTCGACGGCGTCGGCGCGGTGACCGGCATCGAGGACGATACCGGTGCCCAGCGCTGGACGTTCTTCGCCCCGGAGCAGTTGCTGAAATACATCGCGCTGAAGGGCTCGATCTGCGTCGACGGCGTCAGCCTGACGGTCAACGCGGTGTCGCCGCACGGCTTCGAGGTGGCGCTGGTGCCGCATACGCTGGCGCACACCGCGTTCTCGCAGGCCGCGCGCGGCGACGTGGTGAACATCGAGGTGGACCTGCTGGCGCGCCACGTCGAGCGGCTGCTGTCGGCGCGCGAAACGGAGGCGCGGGCATGAGCTTCGCGCCGGTTCCCGAACTGCTGGAGGAGATCCGCAACGGCCGCATGGTCGTGATCGTCGACGACGAGGACCGCGAGAACGAGGGCGACCTGATCATGGCCGCCGAATGCGTGCGTCCCTCGGACATCAACTTCATGGTCACCCACGCGCGCGGACTGGTGTGCCTGTCGCTGACCCGCGAACGCTGCCGCCAGCTCGGACTGCCGCCGATGGTGCAGTCCAACACCTCGCGCCACCGCACCAACTTCACCGTCAGCATCGAGGCGGCGGAGGGCGTGACCACCGGCATCTCCGCGCACGACCGCGCGCATACCATCCGCACCGCGGTGCACCCGGACGCGACCGCGTCCGACCTGTCGCAGCCCGGCCACATCTTCCCGTTGATGGCCGATCCGGGCGGCGTGCTTGCGCGCAGCGGCCACACCGAGGCCGCCGCCGACCTCGCGCGGCTCGCCGGGCTGGAAGCGGCCGGCGTGCTGGTCGAGATACTCAATCCCGACGGCAGCATGGCGCGCCGTCCGCAGCTGGAGATGTTCGCGCGCGAGCACGGGCTGAAGATCGGTTCGATCGAGGACCTGATCCGCCACCGGCTGGCGACCGAGCACACCGTCGAACGCGTCGACGAGCGCGACATCGACACGCCGCACGGCGCCTTCCGCCTGGTCACCTATCGCGACCGCCTGGACTGCGCGCTGCATTTCGCCCTGGTCCGCGGCACGCCCGACGCCACGCGACCGGCATTGGTGCGGGTGCAGTCGCTCAATCCGCTGGCCGATGCGCTGCACTGGCGGCGCGGCGACTTCGGGCCCGCCACCTTCGACGTGCTGGCGCGGCTGGCGGCGGAAGGCGAGG
>JAFAEU010000404.1 GCA_023423855.1 Pseudomonadota bacterium
GCTCACCACCCTGCACTCGCTGGCCTACACCTGGCTGATCCCGCGCCTGCCCAGCTTCATCGACGCGCATCCGGACATCCGCCTGCGCATCGACACCGAGATCTCGCTGACCCGCTTCGACGACTCCGGTCCGGACGTCGGCATCCGCCACGGTCCCGGGCACTGGCCGGGCCTGGCCGCGATCCGGCTGATGGACGAGTCACTGTTCCCGGTCGCGAACGCCACGCTCGCCGGCCGCGCCGAGTTGCGCGCGCCCGCCGACATCGCGCGCCTGCCGCTGATCGGGGACCTGTCGCACCAGGGCTGGCACGACTGGTTCCGCGCCAACGGCGTGCATGGCGTCGCGCTCGACCCGCAGTTGGTCTTCAGCGATGCCACCGACGCCCTGCGCGCGGCGGCACAGGGGCTGGGCGCCACGCTGGCGCGCGAGCGCATCGTCGCGCCGTGGCTGGCCAGCGGCCAGCTGCAGCGGCTGCCGGGCGAGGCGCTGCCGGGCCGCTACGCCTACCACGTCGTCTATCCCTCGCACCGCAAGCCGCGCGCGGCGGTGCGGCGCGTGATCGATTGGCTGGCGGTGCAATCGCCGGAATAGCCTCCCTCGTCATCCCCGCAAACTCCTCATCCCCGCAAACCCGTCATCCCCGCGAAGGCGGGGATGACGGGATCATGACGGTCTGCGACCAGGGGCACGGAACCTGCCCTTGCGACAGCCGGGGTCGAATCACGGCTCCGGCAGGAGCGGAAGTTTCCCCGGTGCCAACGACACCGCACCACGCCCCACCGCACCACGGCGAGCACTGCCACGTGACGTTTCCCCGCCGCGGATGCATCCTGTCGCCCCCTCATCCCTCCGTGCCGCGATGACTCCCGCCACCAAGGCCCACTGGCAGATCCACCTGTGCGTGCTGCTGTGGGGCTTCACCGCGATCCTCGGCAAGCTGATCACGCTGCCGGCGCTGCCGCTGGTGTGGTGGCGCATGGGGCTGGTGGTGCTGGCGCTGCTGCTGGTGCCGCGCGTGTGGCGCGGCGTGCGCGCGATGCCGCCGAGGCTGCTGCTGGCCTACGCCGGGGTCGGCGTGCTGGTCGCCCTGCACTGGCTGACGTTCTACGGCGCGATCAAGCTGGCGAACGCCTCGATTGCGGCGACCTGCATGGCGCTCGCCACCGTGTTCACCGCGGTGATCGAGCCCAAGCTGGCGCGGCGGCGGTTCTCGAAGCGGGAGGTCCTGCTGGGCGTGCTGGTGCTGCCCGGCGTGGCGCTGGTGGTCGGCGGCGTCTCGGTCGACATGCGCATCGGCATCGCGGTCGGCGCGCTGTCGGCGCTGTTCGTGGCGGTGTTCGGTTCGCTCAACAAGCGCCTGGTCGAGCACGCCGACCCGCTCACCGTCACCGCGGTCGAACTCGGCGCCGGCACGCTGGCGCTGACCGCGCTCGCGCCGCTGATGCCGACGCTGTTCCCGGCCTTCGCCGGCCCGCTGCTGGTGCTGCCCTCGCCGTCCGACGCGCTCTGGCTGCTGCTGCTCGCCGGCGCCTGCACCCTGCTCCCGTTCGCGCTGTCGCTGGTCGCGCTGCGGCACATGAGCGCGTTCTCGGCGCAGATGGCGGTCAACCTCGAGCCGGTCTACGCCATCGTGCTGGCGATGCTGCTGCTGTCGGAACAGCGCGAACTCACGCCGATGTTCTACGGCGGCGTGGCGATCATCCTGGTGGCGGTGTTCGTCCACCCGCTGCTGCACCCGCAGCGCCGCATCGACCACCCGGAGGTGCTGGGCACGTCCGAGGCCAAGGGCATCGTCGAGTAGCCCCGGGGCAGTCGCCGGGCGCCCCGGTGTGACAAACCTGCCCCCGGTGCGAATCACCCCGGCATGACAGGCACAATCGTCCCGACCCGCGGACACGCAATGGATCACGCCGACCCGATGGACAGCGCCACGCACGCCCGGTTCGACGAGCTGCTGCAGCGCCACCGTGGCATCGTGTTCAAGATCGCGAACACCTACGCGAACGGCGCCGAGGACCGCGCCGACCTCGCCCAGGAGATCGCCGCCCAGCTGTGGCGCGCGTGGCCGGGCTACGACCCGGCGCGCAGCTTCCCGACCTGGATGTACCGGATCGCGCTGAACACCGGCATCTCGTTCCTGCGCGGCGAAAGCCTGCGCCGGCGCCATGCCGTGCCGCTCGACGACGCGCTGCACGAGGTTGCCGACGAACGCGCCGTCGACGTCGAAACCGCCGACCGGCTGCGCCTGCTGCAGGGCTTCCTCGCCACGCTCGAACCGCTGGACCGGGCGCTGCTGGTGCTCTACCTCGAAGAGCGCAGCACGCGCGAGATGGCCGAGATCCTGGGCCTCGGCGAGAGCAACGTCACCAGCAAGATCAGGCGCCTCAAGCAGCGCATCCGCGGCCATGCCGCGCCTTCCGCAACCGCCTGCCCCCCCGACATGCAGATGGAATCGACCATGGAACTCGACGAACTCAAGCTGGCCTGGCAGTCCCTGGGCAGGCAACTGGAACGCCAGCAGGACATCCAGTGGCAGCTGCTGCGCGACCGCAAGCTGGACAAGGTCCGCGGCCACCTGCGGCCGCTGGTCTGGGGACAGGTGCTGCAGATGCTGCTCGGCATCGGCCTGATCGTGCTCGGCGTTGCCTGCTGGTCGCGCAACACGGATGCCACCGGCCCGTTCGCGGCCGGGATCGCGGTGCACGTCTTCGGCGTGGCGAACATCATCCTCGCCGCGATGACCATCAGCCGGGCCACCGGCATCGACTACGTCGCGCCGGTGGTCTCGATCCAGAAGCAGATTGCCCGCCTGCTCCAGCTCTACCTGCTCAACGGCACGATCTGCGGACTGTCCTGGTGGCTCATGTGGCTGCCCGTCACCATCGCCTTCGCCGGACTTGGCCGCGTCAACCTGTTGCAGCAGGCGCCGTCGTACATCTGGAGCGCGATGGCCGTCAGCGTGCTCGGATTTGCCGGCACGGGGTGGTACCTCCGCCGGTCGAGGAACCGCGCCGCCGCAGGCCCACGGGCGCCTGCCGCCAGTCGCGACCTGGGCGATGGCGGGGACGGCATCCGCCGCGGACAGCAGTTGCTGGACGAGATCGCGCGCTTCGAGCGGGACTGAGACAACGCCAGCATCTCGGCCCGCAAGTGGGTAGGTCGGGGCTACCTGCCCGACGCGTTCAATTTGATACGGGGGCCGATCTGCGGATCCGGGCATTGCTGAGCCGGATCAATCGGCGATCGGCCATGCCCGTCATGTCGGGCGGTTATCATCCGTCGCTGGACCGCTTGCCCCCGCACGCCTTCCGCATGCCTGACGTTCCCCTTGCCGGCCTTCGCCGGTCTGCATTGCACGCACTTGCGGCCTCGATCGCGCTGGCGTTCGCGGGCTGTACCGAGCCGACGCCGGCCGATGCCGAGGCCGAAGCTTCACCGGCGGCAAACCACGCGCCCGTGCTGCAGTGCCTGCCCACCGCGCTGCTTCCGCTCCCGCTGCCGCTGGCCGAAGGCTTCGCGGCCACGCACGCGGATGCTGCCACCAGCCCTGCGCTGGCCGAATGCATGCAGTCGCTGTTCGGCAGCCGCACGCTGAAATCGCCCGCGGCCTTCGATCGCGCCTACGGCCGGGTCTTCGCCTACCACGAGGAAGACGGCACCCTCGCGCCGGCGACGCTGCGGCATCGCGGCCTGCGGCTGTTCCGCCTGGGCGACACCGGCGACGCCCGCGTCTGGCTGCTGCGCATCGACACCGGCACCGAACTGGAGGAGGCGCACCTGGACGTGTTGTTCAGCACCGCCAAGGCCGACGGCGCGCTCGTCGACCAGTTGCTGGTCGGCGGCATGGGCCTGCTGTACCGCCGCGACTACGACGTCGAGGCCGCGGACGCATTCTCGATCCGCGAGGAAACCGGTAACGCGCGCGAAGCGGGGCCCGGCTACCGCGCAAGCTATCGCATCACCCCGGACGGCCGCTTCACGCTGGTCTCGGGGAGCGTGCTGGAGGCGCCGTAGGCACCGCTGCGCGGGCGCGTACGCACCCGCGGCAGGCCGGCTGCGCGCCTCAGCGCAGGCTGTACCCCGACACGCGCCAGACCTTGTCCTCGTCGAGGCGGAACGACACCAGCTCGCGCACCGGCTGCGCCTCGTTGGCGAACTTCGTCGCCGAACGCACGTTGATGTAGAGGCCCTCGGGCACCTGCTGGCCGGCCTTGAACAGCGAACGGCTGACCTCCGGGTTCGCGCGCGTGGCCACGGCGCCGAGGCGGTTGCGGTCGATGGTGACCTGCTTGATGAACTCGTCGCGCGAGACGACGTTCTTCATCGCCGCCGACGCACCGTCCCACACTTCGCCGATGCGGTTGGCGTCCACCAGCGCCATGACCTGCAGCGCCGCCTGGCTCATGTCCGCGTCCTGCTTGGCCAGCGCCGCGCGCTGCTCGGGCGTGAGCTGGTCCATGGCGGGCTGTCCCGCGGGCGCGGGCTGGGCCTGCGGCTGCGGCGTAGGCTGCTGGGCAAGCGCACCGGCGCAGAAGGCGAGGCCGGCGAGGGTCGAAAGCAGGCGCAGTCTGTTCACGGTCGTCATGGTCGGGCCAACGCTCCTGGGAATCGGGTGGCCGAGTGTACGCCACCGCCCGTTGCGGTCCAGTCGCGTCCGGTACCCTTGCCTGTCACAGACCGCCGCCGTCGCGCGTCATGGCGGATACGGGCCCCGAACGGAAACCTGAACGATGAGCCTGCTCCTCCTGCTGCTGTCGTGCCTGCTGCTCGCCCTGCTCGCCTGGGCGATCGCGGTGTTCAACCGCCTGGTGCGCCTGCGCAACCAGGTGCGGACGGCCTGGGCCGACATCGACGTGCAACTGATCCGGCGCCACGACCTGGTGCCGTCGCTGGTGTCGGCGGTGCAGGCCTACGCCGGCCACGAGCGCGCAGTGCTGGAGGCGGTCACCGAACTGCGCGCGCAGGCGCTGGCGACGCAGGGCCGGCCGCAACTGGCGCAGGTGGAGCAGGCGCTGGAGCAAGCGATCGGCCGGCTGTTCGCGCTCAAGGAAGCCTATCCCGACCTCAAGGCCAGCGAGAACTTCGCGCAACTGCAGCGCGACCTGGTCGAGGTGGAGGAACACCTGCAGTACGCGCGCCGCTTCTACAACGGCGCCGTGCGCGACAACAACGACGCCGTCCAGCGCTTCCCCGACCTGCTGGTGGCGCGCGCGACGGGCTTCGGCGCAGAGGAATTCTTCGAAGCCGGCGACGCCCAGCGCGCGGCGGTGCCGGTGGAACTGCCGTGAGCGCGCCCGTCCGCCTGTTCGCGGTCGCCCTCGCCCTGCTGCTCGCGGCCGCGACGCCGCCGCTGGCGGCTCAGGAGCGCATCGAGTCCTACGACAGCGAGATCACGCTGAACGCCGACGGCAGCCTCGACGTGGTCGAACACATCCGCGTACGTGCCGAAGGCCATCAGATCCGCCGCGGCATCCAGCGTGATTTCCCGACGCGCTATCGCGATCGGTACGGCAACCGCATGGTCGTCGATTTCGATGTGATCGAGGTGCGGCGCGACGGCCGCCCCGAGCCATGGTTCACCGAAACCCGCAGCAACGGCGTGCGCGTGAACACCGGCAACGACGATTTCCTGCCGACGCCAGGCAGCTTCACCTTCACCATCCACTACCGCACCACGCGCCAGCTCGGCTTCTTCGCCGACCACGACGAACTCTACTGGAACGCGATCGGCACCGGCTCGGTGTTTCCGATCGAACAGGGCGGCGCCGAAGTCCGGCTGCCGCGGCCGGTGCCGGCCGCGGAGATGGACGCAGAAGGCTACACGGGCGCACAGGGCCAGCGCGGCCAATCGTACGACGTGACGCTGCCTTCGCCCGGTGTCGCCAGATGGCGGCTGACCGCGCCGCTGGCGCCGGGGGAAGGCCTGACCCTCGTGCTCTCGTTCCCGAAGGGACTGGTGCCCGAACCCACCGCCGCGCAGAAATTCCTGTGGTTGCTCAAGGACAACCGCGCGGTGCTGGTCGCGCTGCTCGGCCTCATCGTCGTGCTCGCCTACTGCGTGCTGCGCTGGCGCCAGGTCGGCCGCGATCCGCCGCCGGGCACGGTGATCGCGCGCTACGAGCCGCCCGCGGGCATTTCGCCCGCCGGCCTGCGCTTCATCAAGCGCATGGGCTACGACACCCGCTGCTTCTCCGCGGACGTGCTCTCGCTCGCGGTCGGGCGCTGCCTGCTGATCGAGCGCGACAAGGGCCTGCTGACGGACCACTGGCGCCTGGAGAGGACCGATGGCGGCGACACGAACGGGACGCCGGGCGAGCAGACCGCCCTGCTCGGCAAGCTGTTCGCCGGGCAGGCCGCGCTCGAACTCGACAAGGACAACGCCGACACCGTGCAGGCGGCGATCCGCGCGCACTGGAAGGCGCTGGACAGGCGCTTCAAGGGCACGATGTTCAACAACAACGGCGGCAGCACGGCGCTCGCCTTCCTGCTGGCGCTGCTGTTCTCCGGCATCGCGATCGTGGCGGGTGCCGGCACCGGCAGCGGCCTGCTGTTCGCGCTGGTGCCGATCGCGCTGATGGTGCTGGCGGCGATCGTGTTCGCCTTCCTCGTGCGCGCGCCGACACGCGAGGGCCGGAAGATGCTGGACCACATCGAAGGCCTGCGCCGTTACCTGGGCGTCGCCGAGAAACAGGACCTGCAGCGCCTGCAGGGACCGGAGGGGGTGGAGCCGACGCTGGACGCGAAGCGCTTCGAGTTCCTGCTGCCCTACGCGGTCGCGCTCGACGTCGAGGACGCATGGACGAAGAAGTTCACGCTCGCGGTGGGCGCGGCGGCGGCGGCGGCCGCGACATCGGCCATGGCCTGGTACCACGGCACCGGCTCGGTCGGCGACATCGGCGGCTTCACCACCGCGATCGGCAACAGCCTGGCCTCGCAGATCGCCTCGTCCTCGTCGCCGCCCGGTAGTTCCCCGGGCGGCGGCGGCGGTGGTTTCTCGGGCGGCGGCGGCGGCGGCGGCGGGGTCGGCGGCCGCTGATCGCGCGATGCGTCAGTCGCGATCGAGCGTGTTCGCCCCCGGGCCGAACCCGGCCATGCGGTCGTCGGGGTTGCGCAGCGGGCACTGCTTCAGCGACAGGCAGCCACAACCGATGCAGCCGTCGAGGTGGTCGCGCAGGCGCGTGAGCCGCGCGATGCGCGCGTCCAGTTCCGCATGCCAGCGGCGCGACAGGCGGCTCCAGTCCGCCGCCGTGGGCGTGCGTCCGTCCGGCAGCGCCGACAGCGCATCGCGGATCGACGCCAGCGGGATGCCGGTGCGCTGGGCGACCTTGATCACCACGATCCTGCGCAGCACGTCGCGCGCGTAGCGGCGCTGGTTGCCGGCGGTGCGCCCGCTGCGGATCAGCCCCTTGCTCTCGTAGAAGTGCAGCGCCGACACGGCCACGCCGCTGCGCGCGGCGACTTCGCCGATCGTCATCTCGCCCGCGGGCGCGCCCGCCCGGCCGCCCGTCAATCGCTCGTCCATCGCCACCCTCCTTGACCTCGATATTACTTGAGGTTTTAGCCTGTCCGCGCCCTCCACTCAAGACCGGCCCCCGCATGCACGTCGCAGCCAGCCCCCTCGCCGAACCCGAAACCATGCGCGCGATGGCGCTCGCCCGCCACGGCGCCTCCGAACTTCCGCGTCCATACCACCTGCCGATCCCGGAACCGGGCCCGACGCAACTGCTCGTCCGCGTGCATGCCGCGGGCGTGGGCCGCTGGGACCTGCATGAACGCGAAGCCGCCTTCGCGCGGAGGCCGGGACAGCGCACGCACTTCCCGCACGTGACCGGATCCGAGGGCGCCGGCGTGGTCGTCGCGGCCGGGAGCGATGTGCGCGGATTCCACGAGGGCGACCGCATCTACGGCCTCGTCCCGCACCGCAATCCCAAGGATGGATGCCATGCCGAGTTCGCGCTGTTCGATGACGGCTACACCTGGCGCGTGCCGCCGCGGCTCTCGCTCGACCAGGCCGCGGTCCTGCCGGTCGACGGCGGTATCGCGCTGCGCGGACTGCGCGACGTGCTGCAGGCGCGATCCGGGGATTCGCTGGTGCTGCTCGGTGCCAGCGGCGGCATCGGCCACCTCGCGCTGCAGCTGGCACGCAACCTCGGATTGCGCACGCTCGCGATCGCCTCGGGCGATGACGGCGTGCGCCTTACCGAACGGCTCGGCGCCGACGCCGCCATCGACGGACGCCGGCCGGGCATCGAACGCGCGATCGAACGCTTCGCGCCGCCGGATGGTGCGCTCGCACTGCTCACCGCGGGCGGGGACGCCGCCGCGCGCGTGATCGCGGCCATGCCCCGCGGCAGCCGGATCACCTGGCCCAACGGCGTCGACATGCCCGCCATCGCGCGCGACGACGTGACCGCCCAGGGCCATGGCGCCGGCTACGGACCGGCGCTGATGCATGCGCTCCACGCCCTGGTCGAAGCGGGTCCGCTGGTGCCGCATGTCTCGCAGCGCTTCCCGCTGGATCGCATCGCGCAGGCGCTCGACGCGGTCACGCGACACCACCTCGGGCGCATCGCGGTGCTGGCGGCATGAGCGCGCCCGCCGACGCGACGCATGGCCGCGCGGAGGATCGGCGACAATACCGCACGCCCCCATCGCCGCGACGCACCATGTACCGCTGGTTCGAATCCCGCCTCGACCCGTTCCCGCCCGACGCCCCGGCGCAGCCGCCGCGCACGCTGTACGCGTTCTGCCGCCACTACACCCGCGGCGCGGAAACGTGGCTGCTGCTGATGGCGCTGACCACCGCCGGCATCGCCGTCGCCGAACTGCTGCTGTACGCCTACGTCGGCTCGCTGGTCGACCGGCTGGGCGCGACCGCGCCCGATGCCTTCCTCGACGCCGAGGGCCGGCGCCTGCTGTGGATGGGCGTGCTGGTGCTGCTGGCGCTGCCGGCGACGGTGCTGCTGAACGCGCTGGTGCAGCACCAGACCCTGCTCGGCAATTTCCCGATGCGGATCCGCTGGAACGTGCACCGTTACCTGCTGCGGCAGTCGATGGGCTACTTCCAGGACGAATTCGCCGGGCGCATCGCCACCAAGCTGATGCAGACCTCGCTGGCGGTGCGCGAGACGGTGATCAAGCTGCTCGACATCGGCGTGTACATCGTCGTGTTC
>JAFAEU010000411.1 GCA_023423855.1 Pseudomonadota bacterium
GTCTTGCTCGCGCCTGGCGAAAGCGACCATGTTCCCCTGGCGTCGCTTGGCCTCATCGAGCTAGGGGTCGAGAGTCATGAATTCGTGATTGCGCCAGTCTCCGCATCTCTCTGTCGCTCAGAAGGTCGTGCGGAGATCGAGGTCCGAGCTGACGGACAGATTTGGCTACGTGGGGTCGAGCAGCAACCTGAGGGCATGCCGCTTCGTCCGGTTCGAGTAGATGATCTCACTGGTCCCGCGCCTGACAATTCAATCAAGCCGACGCCGCTTCGTGGCGCCGCTTGGTTCAGGCATTAGGCGCCACCTCATGCGTCTCTGGTCACTGCATCCCCGGTACCTGGACACGCAAGGCCTGGTCGCGGTGTGGCGTGAGGCCTTGTTGGCCAAAGCGGTGCTTCGCGGCGAGACGCGGGGGTACCTCCATCACCCACAACTGGCGCGATTCAAGGCCCATCCCCATCCGCGCTCGGCCATGAACTCGTACCTGGCGACAATCCACGGCGAGGCCCTGCAGCGTGGCTACAACTTCAACCGCTCCAAGGTTGGGCCGGTTCGGAAAATCCCCTCCATCCCCGTAACTTCGGGTCAACTTGCGTATGAGTGGCAACATCTGCAACGCAAGCTCGCGATGCGCAGTCCGGATGTTTTGTTGCACTGGGCTGGCGTGGCTGTTCCAGATTGCCATCCACTGTTCCGTCGCAGGCCCGGCCTGATAGCATCGTGGGAGCGGGCATCGGGTGGCGCCTGACAATTCATTCAAGCCGACGCCGCTTCGCGGCGCGGCCTATTAATTCAGGCGTCAGGCATCAGGTGGAGCACGCGGAACTCATGCACAAGAGCGGGCCGGCAGTATCACGATCGACTGCCAAACAGACGACTTGCTATCGGCGTCGGAATTCTGGAGTTCTGCGCTCGGCTACCCATTGCCAGAAGACCATGATGCGAGCAGCGGTTTTGTCAAGCTCGTAACTCCGCCTGGCGATGTGCAAGTCATCATTCAACGGGTTGACCACCAATCAAGAGCACATCTTGACATTGAGACAGACTCAATAGATTCGGAGATCGCGCGCCTTGAGGGGATCGGCGCAACGGTCGTAGCGCGCAAGGAAAGCTGGGGGGTCATGCAGGCATCAAGCGGGCATCGATTCTGTGTTGGGAGCCCGTATCGCGACGGATTTGATCAAGGCTCCAACACCTGGAGCTGATGCCCAACAGTTCATCCAGGCCGACGCCGCTTCGTCGCGCGGCTCGACCCGGGCGTCAAGCCCCGCAGACAGGTTACTGAATCCATGAGAATCGAGTCCGTTTCACCCATCCTTTCAGTGAACGATCTTGCCGAGTCGATAGACTTCTACCGGGACGTGCTTGGATTCGACCTGGCCTGGTCATGGGGCACGCCGCCCGATATTGCCGCTGTTTGCCGGGACGACATAGAGATCACCCTGACGCAACGCACGGGCGCCAAGCCCGCGGGCGCGGCGCAGGTCTACCTCGGCGTGTCCGGCGGCATCGATGACTACTACGCGGCCCTGGTCCGCACGGGCGTCACCATGGTCGTTGCCATCGGCGATCGCCCCTATGGCATGCGTGATTTCCGCATGGCGGACCCGAGCGGCAACGAGCTGAGCATCGGACAGGCCATTGCAGGCGAGCGCGAGGCCTGACGATTCATTCAAGCCGACGCCGCTGCGCGGTGCGATTGCTACTCCAGCGGGATCACGTCGACCGCCTGGGTGGCGGTCTGGCCGCAGGTGGTCTTGAGCACGCCGGCGATCGGCGGGACGTCGGCGTAGTCGCGGCCGTAGGCGATGGTGATGCGGTCGTCGCCGGCAGGAACGCGCGCACGGTGGCGACGCGGTTCTCCAGCGCGAAGCCCGCGCCCGACGGCGCCTGGGTGCGGTCGCCGAGCACCCACCAGCGCCCGTCCGGGCCGCGACCGAGCTCGAACGCGCAGAAATGCAGGTAGTGGCCGCCGCGCGGGCGGATGCCGACCAGCGGCCGCAGGAACTCGGGATTGGCGGCGACCAGCTCCGGCGGTAGCAGGCCGCCGTCAGCGGACCCGATCGCGCCGCCCCCCGGGTTTTCCCCAATGTCGCGGCCGCCGGGCCGCGGGTACCCTGCGCCTCCGAGGGTGCCGCCTGGCACCGAAACGCCCGGCCTGTGCATGTCGTACGAGACGTTCCGGTTCCCCCCGCCGCTGCCGCCACCGATCTCCGACTGGATCGGCGCCCTCGCCTCGCGCCTGACGGGCAGCCAGGCCCCGGGCTTCGACGAGGCGCTGCTGGCCGCCGATCCGGCCGAGGTCGACTTCGCCCTCGATCCGGCCTCGGTGCGCATCAGCGACGAAAACGAAGGCCAGTGGAACACCACCTACTCGGCCTCCGGCGAGCTGCAGGTCTCGGCCCCGGGCGCGGGCGCGCAGACCGTGCCGGTGCGCTACGACGTGACGATCCGCAACGAGAACGCCACGCCGCAGCAGCTGCGCAGCGTGAACCCCTTCGATCCGTCGACGATCCCAGATCGCACCCGCATCGAGGTTTACGGCCGCGACTACGCCGGCACGCCGCTCGAAGCCAGCTTCCGCGCGCTCGCCGAAGCCAACGACCTCGCCTCGATCGAGGACCTGCGGCTGTCGCTGGAGATGACCGCCGACGGCGAACTGCGCGTGATGACCGGCTCGAACCGGCTGTTCGACGCGCCGCGCGACGGCGGCCCGGCTTCACTGCCGTCGGCACGCGAGGACTTCACCCGCCATACCACGATGCTCGAAGACCCGCGCGGCGTCGACCGCGCCGGCTACACCCGCATGCTGCTCGACGGCACCGTGCCCGACGACACCGTGCGCATCGCCGAGGACGTCGAGGGCAACGCGGTCACCGGCACGGTGACCGAGGCCGGCAGCGGCGAGACCAACGCAGTGGTGTGGACGCTCGACGACGCCGGCCGCCCGGTCTCGGCCGACGCCGTGCTGACCTGGGAGCCGAGCAGCCAGGGCCGCGACTCCGACCGCATCGAGGGCAACGCGCAGAGCAGGTTCCGCGTCGACAACGACATGAAGGGCAGCGGCGACGACGTCGGCCACCTGATCGCCTACCGCTTCGTCAACGGCCACGGCCCGGTCAACATGTTCCCGCAGGAAAGCAACTTCAACCAGCGCGTCTACGCCGGCATGGAGCAGGAGTGGAGCGACTGGCTGGCCGAGGGCATGGAGGTGCGCATCGAGATCGCGCTGGCGCCGGCGGACGTGCAGCGGCCCGACCAGGTGCGCGTGGACTACGAGGTGATCGACCCGGCCACGGGCCAGGCGGTCTATGATCCGCAGCTCATCGTCTTCGACAACCAGGCTGGCCAGGTGTTCGACCGCATCGCACGCAAGGACATGGACGACATGATCGGGACCGCGTCTTGAGCGCGGCCGACAAGGACGCCCTGGTCCGCGGCATCGGCGAACTGCTGTTGCGCGACATCGCCACGGCCGGGCACGACCTCGACGGCTACGCGCTGATCGCGGCCTACGACGACGACGGCACGCGCCGGATCAGCGGCTTCGGCTATCGCGACGGCGAATCGCCGCGGGCGGCGACGCCGCAGACCGAGGTCGACGCGATCGGCGCGCGCCTGGACGAACTGCGCGAGGCGACGCGGGTGGACGGCAGGGAGCCGTGGACGGTGTGCGTGATCCAGCTGCTGCGCGCCGGCGGCAGGCTGCACGCCGAGTTCGTCTACGAGGATGCGGAACGCTGGGCGATCACGCCGGAGACGCTGGCCGAAGTCGCCGAGCGCGCGCGGCCGGCCTGAACGATTTCCCCGGAGCGCCTGCAGAATCCGGCGCTCAGCCGATCCGCTCCAGCCCGAACGCCTGCGCCGGCGCCAGCCACGGCATCAGCCAGTGGTCGACCAGCAGGAAGGCGAACAGCGCCATCAGGTAGACCACCGAATAATTGAACACGCGCATCGCGAACAGCTCGTCCGGCGGATCGAGCAGCCGCCACGCGTACCACAGGAAGGCGAGCCCCAACACCACCGCGCCGCCGAGGTAGAACAGCCCGCTCATGCCCACCGCCACCGGCAGCAGCGTGACCACGCACAGCAGCACGGTGTAGAACAGGATCTGCCAGCGCGTATACGCCACGCCGTGCGTGACCGGCAACATCGGCACCAGCGCGCGCGCGTAGTCTTCGCGGCGGAAGATCGCCAGCGCCCAGAAGTGCGGCGGCGTCCATACGAAAATGATCAGCACCAGCAGCAGCGCGTGCGCCCAGTCCCACTGCCCCTGCATGTTGGTCACCGCGGCCCAGCCCAGCAACGGCGGCGCCGCGCCGGCGATGCCGCCGATGACGATGTTCTGCGGCGTCGCGCGCTTGAGGAAGCCGGTGTAGACGATGGCGTAGCCGATCAGCGAGGCGAAGGTG
>JAFAEU010000052.1 GCA_023423855.1 Pseudomonadota bacterium
GTGGACATTTCCTCTCCGGCCGCACAATCAGACCCCGATGGAGCCGTCCGCATGTCCCCGATCCGCCGCCTTCCCGCCTGGTTGACCGCCCTCGCCTGCCTGCTGTGCCTGGCCGCGTCCCTACCGGTCGCCGCCGCCGAACCCCTCGCCTTCCCCGGCGCCCAGGGCTGGGCCGCGCACACGCCGGGCGGGCGCGGCGGGCAGATCCTGCGCGTGACCACCCTGGCCGGCGACGGCCCCGGCTCGTTCCGCGCCGCGGTCGAGGCCAGGGGGCCGCGCATCGTGGTGTTCGAGGTCGGCGGCGTGATCGACCTGGGCGTGCAGACGCTGCGCATCACCGAACCCTTCCTCACCATCGCCGGCCAGACCGCGCCGGCGCCGGGCATCACCCTGGTCCGCGGCGGCATCGACATCGCCACCCACGACGTGATCGTGCGCCATATCCGCGTGCGCCCGGGCGATGCCGGCAAGCCGCTGCGCAGCGGCGTGGATTTCGATGCGATCTCCACCGTGCGTGCCGAGAACGTGATCGTCGACCACTGCTCGCTGACCTGGGGCACCGACGAGGGCCTGTCGTCGTCGGGCACGCGCTTCATCGAGGGTGGCCGCACGCTGGAGGATTTCCGCAAGGGCACGTCGCGCCGCATCACCTTCAGCAACAACCTGATCGCCGAGGGGCTGGCGTATTCCAGCCACGGCAAGGGCGAGCACTCCAAGGGCACCCTGGTGCACGATCACGTCCAGGACATCCTGATCACCGGCAACCTGTACGCGCACAACTACGAGCGCAACCCGCTGTTCAAGGGCGGGGTGTCCGGACAGGTGCTCAACAACCTGATCTACAACCCCGGCGCGCGCGCGGCGCACTACAACCTGATCGCCGAGGAATGGCTGGGCCACGACTACGCCACCGGCACGATGATCCTGCGCGGCAACGTCCTGCGCGCCGGCCACGACACGAAGAAGCTCGCCCTGTTCATGATCGGCGGCTCCGGCGACGTCGACCTGTACCTCGACGACAACCTGGCGGTGGACGTCATCGGCGAGGCGACCATTCCGGAGATCGGCCGCTACACCACCGCGCCGGTGAAGGTGAACCGGCTGAAGACGCCGCCGGCGCTGCCGTTCGGCGTGGCGCTGCTGCCCTCGGCGCAGGTGCAGGACTCGGTGATCGCAAACGCCGGCGCCACGCCCTGGAACCGCGACCCGATCGATCGCCGCATCGTCGCCGACGTGGTCGAGGGCCGCGGCGAGATCATCGACAGCCAGGACGAGGTCGGCGGTTATCCGCAGTACGCGCAAACCCGCAAGCCCTTCGTCGAGGCGGACTGGAACCTCGACACGATGGAGCCGCACGCCGGCTACGAACGCGGCGAGCCGCTGCGCTGACGGCGGCGGCATGGCGCCGTCGCGACGGCAGTTCCTGCGGCGGGCCGCGCTCGCGGGCGCGGCCTGCCTGATTCCGGGCGCCATCCTCGCCACACCTTCGCACGCGCTCGCACGCGTGCGCGGCGGACGCATCGCCGGTGCGCGCGAGCATGGCGTGCACGTGTTCCGCGGCATCCCCTACGGCGCGGACACGTCGGCGAGGCGGTTCCTGCCGGCGACGCAGGAACCGCGCTGGCGCGGCGTGCGCGACGCGCTCGGCTACGGCGCCCCGGCCCCGCAGCGCGGCGACGAGGGCCCGGGCAGCGAGGACTGCCTGTTCCTCAACGTCTGGACGCCGGCGCTGCGCGACGGCGGCAGGCGTCCGGTCCTGGTCTACGTCCACGGTGGCGGCTACAACACCGGCTCGGGCAGCGACCCGCTGTACGACGGCGCGCGCCTGTGCCTGCGCGGCGACGTGGTGGTGGTTACCGTCAACCATCGCCTCAACGCCTTCGGCTACCTGCACCTGGGCGGGATCGCGGGGTCGGCGTACGCGGCCTCGGGCAACGTCGGCCAGCTCGACCTGGTGCAGGCGCTGCACTGGGTGCGCGAACACGCCGCGGCGTTCGGCGGCGACGCCGGCAACGTCACCGTGTTCGGCCAGTCCGGCGGCGGCGCCAAGATCGCCACGCTGATGGCGATGCCGGCCGCGCGCGGCCTGTTCCACCGCGCCTGGACCATGAGCGGCCAGCAGGTCACCGCCGCCGGCCCGCGCGCCGCCGACGGCCGCGCGCGCCTCTACCTCGACGCGCTCGGTCTGGCGGCGACGGACATCGACGCGCTGCGCACGCTGCCGGTCGACGTGCTGCTGCAGGCGCAGGCCACGCGCGACCCCTCGCGCGTCGAGGACACGGCGCTCTACTTCGGCCCGGTGATGGACGGCGAGGTCCTGCCGCGGCATCCGTTCTGGCCGGACGCGCCGCCGCAGTCGGCGCAGGTCCCGATGGTGATCGGCAACACCCGCGACGAGACGCGCGCCTTCCTCGGCAACGATCCGGCGAACTTCGCGCTCGACTGGGCCACGCTGCCGGCGAAACTGCGCGCGCAGCAGTACGTCGACATCGAGCCCGACGTGGTCATCGCCGGGTACCAGCGGATGTACCCGGACTACACGCCCAGCGAGGTGTTCTTCGCCGCCACCACCGCCGGTCGCTCCTGGCGCGGCGCGGTGGAGGAGCTCGAAGCGCGCGCAAGCGACGACCACGGCAACACCTGGGCCTACCAGCTCGACTGGCATCCCGCCGGCGACGAAGGCGAACGCCTGCGCGCCTTCCACACCCTCGACATCGCGCTGGTGTTCGA
>JAFAEU010000141.1 GCA_023423855.1 Pseudomonadota bacterium
CCAAGATGGCGCGCAACATGGTCACCAAGTGGGGCCTGTCCGAGGAGTTGGGTCCGATCGCCTACAGCGAGGACGAGGACGAGGTGTTCCTCGGCCGCTCGGTGACCCAGCACAAGAACGTCTCCGACGACACCGCGCGCAAGATCGACGATGTCGTGCGCGGGATCCTCGACAAGGCCTATGGCCGTACCACGGCGATCCTGACCGAAAACCTCGACAAGCTGCACTCGATGGCCAAGCTGCTGCTCGAGTACGAGACCATCGACGTGCCGCAGATCGACGCGATCATGGAAGGCCGCGAGCCGCCGCCGCCGATGGGCTGGATCGAATCCGGCAAGGGCGGAGGCAAGAGCGATGATGGCGATTCGCGACCGCTTCCGCCGATCGGCGGGCCGGCGGAGCAGACCTGACGGGCCGGGAGCGGTGATTGGTCATCGGTGATTCGAAAAAGCAGCGGCGCCGGTCCCCCGGCGCCGTTCTTTTTGCCGTCATCCCTCGTCCTTCGTCATCCCCCGTCCTTCGTCAACCCGGCGAAAGCCGGGATCCATGGGCTCTTGAAGCAAAGGGCTACCGCAAAATGGATCCCGGCTTTCGCCGGGATGACGAAGGGAAGCGCTAGACTTCCCGCCAATCACGAATCACCAATCACGAATCACCATGTTCGACACCTCCCCCCAACTCGACTGCGCCGGCCGCATCCTGAAGCTCGACCGCCCCCGCGTCATGGGCATCGTCAACGTCACGCCCGACTCGTTCTCCGACGGCGGCGCGCATGACACGCTCGAGGCCGCCGTGGCGCACGGACTGCGACTGGCGGAAGAGGGCGCGGACATCCTCGACGTCGGCGGCGAATCCACGCGACCGGGCGCTGACGAGGTGCCGCTCGACGAGGAACTGCGCCGCGTGATCCCGGTGATCGAGCGCCTGGCGCGCGAGACGACGCTGCCGATCAGTATCGATACCTCGAAGCCCGAGGTGATGCGCGCCGCGGTGGCGGCCGGCGCAGGCATGGTCAACGACGTCTATGCGCTGCGTCGCGAGGGCGCGCTCGACGCAGCCGCGGAACTGGGCGTGCCGGTGGTGCTGGTGCACATGCTCGGCGAGCCGCGCTCGATGCAGGACGCGCCCGAATACGACGACGTGGTCGGCGAGGTGCACCGCTTCCTCGCCGAGCGCATCTTCGTCGCGGAAATGGCCGGCATCGCGAAGAAGCGCATCGTGGTCGATCCCGGCTTCGGTTTCGGCAAGGTCACGCCGCACAACCTGCAGTTGCTCGCGCAGTTGGAGCGCTTCACCGAACTGGGCGTGCCGGTGCTGGCCGGGCTCTCGCGCAAGCGCACGATCGGCGAACTGACCGGTCGCGACGATCCGCGCGAACGCCTGCATGGCTCGGTGGCCGTGCACCTGATCGCGGCGCAGCGCGGCGCGGGGATCGTGCGCGTGCACGACGTCGCCGCGACCGTCGACGCCTTGAAAGTCTGGCAGGCCGTCGCCACCGTACTCTTGCCGAGGAAGGCTGCGGATGCGCCGGCGATCCGCTGGCCCGACGACACCTGAACATCCGTTGCGGCAAACCGGTCGCGGGCACGAAAGGCTGACGGGAGAACCCATATGGCAACCGGCTGGGCGGGCGACGGCGCGGTACAGGACCAGATCGACGCGACCGTGAAGGACGCGATCAAGCGTGCGCGCAGCCAGCTGCCGCAGGGTCCGGGGCTGTCACGGTGCGAAGAATGCGATGCCCCGATCCCGGAGGCGCGGCGCAAGGCGATGCCGGGCGTGCGCCTGTGCATCGCCTGCCAGGAAGCCGAGGAGCAGGACGGGCAGGCGCACGCCGGCTACAACCGGCGCGGCAGCAAGGACAGCCAGCTGCGATAGGGAAACTCTGAACAAGTCGGAATTGTCATTCCGAACGCAGTGAGGAATCTCGGAGAATCAAGAGCATAGATTTCTCGCTACGCTCGAAATGACACTTGTCCAGAGGTTTCCTAGGGCGGGTCAGGATCAACTCTGTCATCCCGAGTGCAGCGAGCATCTCGCTTGTTTGCCGGGCGTGACGTGCGAAAGCAGATCCCTCCCTTCGATCGGGATGACATTCTGTTAGCTGGGCGCGCTCTTGCGGGGCCGTCTGTCGTCCGTTCCGTCGCGCCTGAAGGCGCGCCCACGCCGCAGACGTCTGCAGGAGCGCCTTCAGGCGCGACCTGATGCGGCCCCGGCGATGCCGGTGCCGCGGCCGCTACAGCCCCTTGTGGCGCAACTGGTCCAGCTTGGCCTGGTAGCGCTCGCCCATGCTGCGTCCCGCGACGGCCTGCGCGCGGCGCAAGGCTTCGCCGGCCTTCTGGAAGCTGCCCAGGTGCAGGTACGCGCGCGCGAGCCCGTAGTGGAAGCGGTGCTCGCCGTCGTACAGCTTGATCGCGCGGCGATAGTGCGCCGCGGCGTCCTCGTAGTTGCCGCGCTTCTCGTCGTCCATCGCCAGCATGAAATAGTGGAACGGATTGCGCTGGCGCGCCCTCTCGATCCGCGTCCTGAACTCCGCTTCCTTGCGCCGGTCGCCGCGCCCCGCGTACAGCGAAGCGAGGTTCATCAACGCGCCATCGTGCAGCCTGTCGACCTCCAGCGCCTTCAGGAAATGGCGTTCGGCCTCGTCCGGCCTGCCTTGTCGCAGGGACAGCACGCCGACGTTGTTCCAGGCCGAGGCATAGCCGTCGTCCATCCGCAGGGCGGCCGCCATGTACGCACCGGCTTCGGTGAGCTTGTTCTCCGCGAGCAGGCTGGCGGCGCGATTGCTGTAGTAGATCGCCAGCAGGCGGTCGTCGCTGATCCGCTTCGGGGGCTCGCCGGCCAGGACGCTGTCGCTGGCGACGTCGATGGAGAACCGGTGCTGGTTGACGCGGATGCCGGTATTGACGTGGTTGCTGAAGTACAGGGTGTCGCCTTCGCTGTACCAGGACAGCGTCCGCGCGATTTCCTGGCCGTAGGCGTCGATGCCGGCTTCCCGCGCCAGCGCGATCGTCAGCAGGGTGAAGGTCAGGCAGTTCGCCTTGCGCGTCCGCCAGGCTTCGGCGACGGTGTAGTTGCCGTCGTGCTGGTAGATCATGCCGAGTCCGTCCGGATCGAACATGAAGCGGACCAGGCGCTCCAGGCGCTGCTGGTCGGATGCTCCGCCCTGCACGACGACGCGTGCGTGCAGCACGGCGCGCAGGTCGTCGGGTATCGCGAGGACCTGCTCGGGCGAGGGGGGCTGCAGCAGCTCGGCGGGCTGCGGCGGCGTATCCGTCGTCGCGGGCGCCAGGGCCAGGGCCGCGGTCAGAAGCCATGTGAACATGCGGAGTACCTCCCGTGTCCAGCCGCCGTCCGGAAGTCTACGCCTTTTGCGGGCCGCCGGCGTGTTGCGCGGCGTCGGCCCGGACTGGCGACATCCTGCAGTTCACCCTGTGGCTGGCGCCAGCCTGAATGCCCTGAATCGCGGGGCGTCGTCCCGATCGTTGCCGGAACGAGCGATCAGTTCAGCAACTGCAGGCCGAGGATCACGCCCAGGACCGCGGCCAGCACCGTGTAGTTGCCGCGGTCGTCGCGATGGCCGTAGCGGTAGCGGCCGTGGTAGCCGTCCTCGTAGCCGCGCTGGAAGCCCTGGCGGAAATAGTGGGCATACTGGTCGTGGGCGAGGTAACGGCCGTCGTAGCCGTAGCTGGCGTCGCGGTAGCCGTAGCTGCCGCGGTCGTCGTAGCGCCAGCCATCCTCGCGGTCGGCGCGGCCCGCGCGCAGGCCTTCCTGGTAACCGTAGGACACGGCCTGGCGCATCAGGTCGGCGCCGTAGCGGTTGGTCTGGTGCCAGGTGCCGCCGTAGGAATAGCGGTAGCTGGCCGGAGTGTAGTAGTAGGGGTCGTTCCAGTAGTCGTACGAGGCGGCCTGCCAGCGGCGCTGCTGGTCGCGCAGCCGTGCGTGGTATTGCTGCTGGTAGCGGTACTGGGCCATCCGTCGCTGCTGCTGCAGGGCGCGCGCGCGGTCGGCGTTGCGTTGTTCGACCATCCGCTGCTGGCGCTCGCGGTCGCGGCGGAACTGCTCCGCGCGCTGGCGCTCGGCGCGGATGCGGGCTTCC
Source organism: Pseudomonadota bacterium (assembly GCA_023423855.1). Classification (GTDB taxonomy): domain Bacteria; phylum Pseudomonadota; class Gammaproteobacteria; order Xanthomonadales; family Xanthomonadaceae; genus Luteimonas. The sequence goes on from JAFAEU010000141.1 coordinate 4,100, forward strand.
TGCTGTCCGCGGTCCAGGCGGCGCGCCGCGTCGCGGCGATCGTCCCGGCGCGGGTCGTTCGCCGGCTCGCGACGCTGCGGACCGGCGGTATCGCGGCGGACCGGCTGCGTGCGCCGTGCCTGCT
>JAFAEU010000150.1 GCA_023423855.1 Pseudomonadota bacterium
GATCTGCACCACGCCGCCGGAGGAATTGCCGTGCAGCGCCGAGAACGGTCCGCGCAGCACCTCGATGCGCTGCGCGCCGGCGAGGCTGAAGTGCGAGACCTGGCCCTGGCCGTCGGGCATCGTCGCCGGGATGCCGTCGGCGTACAGGCGCAGGCCGCGCACGCCGAAGGTCGAGCGCGCGCCGAAGCCGCGGATCGACAGCTGCGTGTCCTGCGCGAAGTTCTGGCGGTCGCGGGCCGACAGCCCCGGCACGCCCGACAGCGCCTCCGACACGCTCACGCCCGGCTGCGCGGCGCTGCCGTCGAGGTCGATCGTGCTCAGCGAAGCCGGCGCGTCGAACGCCGCCACGCGCTGCAGCCGCGTCGAGGTCACCTCGACGCGGTCCAGCGTCACCGCGTCCAGCGCATCGTCGGCCGCGGCGGGCGAGGCGTGGACAGCGGCGAGCACGGCCAGCCATGGCCAGGTGCGCGCGCGGCGGGCTTGCGGCGAAGGGATCATGGCGCGATCAACCGAAGACCAGCTTGCCCTTCATGACGTTCCAGTGGCCCGGGAACGAACAGAAGAAGGTGTAGTCGCCGCCCTTGGCGAGCCCGGACGTGGGGAAGCTGATCGTGGTCGACTCGCCGCCGCCGATGAGCTTGGTGTGCGCGATCACCCGCGCGTCGTCCTTGGGCAGGTAGCCGTCGGCGGCGGACGCGCGGCCGCCGGCGATCGCCACCGGGCGGAAGTCGGATGTTTTGGCGAGCACCCAGTTGTGGCCCATCGCCGTGACCGGCATCTTGCCGGTGTGCCTGAGCGTGAGCTCGACCTTGGTGCAGGCCGCGTCGAGCTTGATCTCGCTCTTGTCGAACTGCATCGCGTCGTTGGATTCGATGGTGACGCTGCAGGTCTTGGCGAACGCGAGCGGCGCGGCCGCGGACAGCAGCAGGGCGAGGGCAATGCGCAGGATCATGCTTGGATCTCCATTGGGGCAAACGCTGAATGACGGTTGTTCAGGGGACCCTCCCTCCGTCCGTCATTCCGGCGAACGCCGGAATCCATCTTGCCGTTGATGTCATTGGGAAGGATCGACGGCGGGGAGACAGAATGGACCCCGGCCTGCGCCGGGATGACGGGATCGGAGTGGCACGGGAGCGGTTCATGAGTGCTGGATTTCTTCCCCGGACCAGGTCCGCGATCGAAACGACACTGGTCCGGTGATCGCCGGCGGGGACGGGACATGGCGGCGTCAGAAGAAGATGATGCCGCCGAACGAGGCGCCGTTCATCTTCACCGTGGTGCCGTCGAACGCTTCCGAGCGCGTCTGCCCGACTTCCAGTGCGAGCGTGACGCTGGAGGTGAGCCGATAGTAGCCGCCGGCGGTCAGGTTGGCGTTGGATTCGAGCCCGCCGGTGGCCGGCGTTTCGTCGCGGTTCCTGCTGATGCCGTAGTTGGCGCCGAGCTTGAGCTTGTCGGTGGCGGCGAAGGTGCCCTGCACCAGCCAGTTGCTCGACTTCGTGTCGAGCTGGTCGCCGTCGGAGAGGATGCCCAGGCCCTTGCCGGACTGCAGGTTCGCCAGCGCCGAGAACCTGCCGGCGGTGAACGACGCGCCGATCTCGCCGCCGGACATCGTGAAATCGTCGAGCCCGGTGCCGTCGATCGCCTCGAACTCCTGGTGCTTGCCGCCGATCCAGACCTTGAAGCCTTCGCCGCTCCAGGCGTACTGCGCCTGCAGCTGCGGCGCCGAGCCCGAATCGTGCGTACCGCCGTTGTCGACCGGGCTCATCAGCGCGACGGTGAAGTTGCCGCCGCCCAGCGACGGCGAGGTCCACGCCATCTGCCCGTAGTGGCCGAGGTAGCTGTAGCCGGCGCCGATGTGGCCGAGCGTCACGCGGCCGCGCTGGGTGGCCTGGATCGGCATGCCGACGCCGAGCAGGGTCATGTCGGTGAGGATCGCGTTCGATCCGAACACGCCGTAGTCGCGGCCGAGCTTGAACGAACCGATGCCGGCGTTGCCGATGGTGAAGAACGCCTGGCGCACGTCGACGCCGCTGTTGGGCGCGATCGCGCTCGAGGTCGCGGTGTGGGCCATGATCGCGATCGTGCCGCCGATGTCGTAGCCGGACTGCTCGGTCGAGAACCTGGTGACCAGCGCGTTGGGCAGCAGGCCGTTGCCGATCGTGCTGCGCGCGTCCTGGCCGCCGCAGCCCAGCGCCTGGCCGGCGAGCGCGAGGCCGCCGACGACTTCGTCGCCGCAGTCGGTGTAGGTGTAGTAGGCGTTGATGAAGCCGCCGACGTCGATGGTCCAGTCGCCGGCCTCGAACTCCACCGCCTGCGCGGCGGGCGTGCACAGCAGGCAGAGCAGGGACAGCGGGGCCGCGAGGCGGCGTCGGCGCGCGCACGGGGGCGCGGTCGTGGTGGCATGCATGGTCTTCCTCCCGGAAAAGTTGGAACCGCAGGGTGTCCCGCGTCTGCGCGCGGGTTGGATCGATGGACTGCCGTGCTCACCAGTCGGTCGGGCAGCCCTGGCAGCTGCCGAACACAACCTCGGAGAACAGCGCGAAACGGATCTTGGTGCCGTGCATCGACGCGCCGTCGAAGGTCGATGCGCTGAACTTGGTTTCCTGCGCGTCGACGTTGCGCAGCGCCGCGCCGCTGAAGTTGCAGCCGATCGCCCAGGCGCCGGACAGGCTGGTGCCGACCAGCGTCGCGCCGGAGAGGTCGGACTTGCTCATGCGCGCCGACTCCATCAGTGCGCCGGTCAGGTCGGCGCGGATGAACTTCGCCGTGGCGAGGTAGGACTTCGAGAAGTTGGCGCCGATCGCGACCGCGTCGGTGAAGTCCGCGCCGACGAGGTTGGCGCCGCGCAGGTCGGCGCGGCTCAGGTCGGCGCCGCGGAAATCGGCGTCGTGCAGGTCCTTGCCGACGAGGTCGACGAAGCGCAGGTCCGCGTTCGAGCAGTCGGCGCCGGGCGCGGGTTCGCACTGGCGCAGCGGCTTGCGCTCGGGCGCGTCGGGCGTCAGCGCGCTCGCCGGCATGGACGCGACCAGGGCCATGACCGCCAGCGTCGGGCCGGCGATGCGGGACAGGGCAGGCATCGGGAGTCTCCGTTGGGGGCGGCACGGCGCGCGTGGCGCCGTGCCGCGGTCGCGATCAGCGCCTGGGCAGCTTGAACACCCAGTACGAACCGCCCTGGGTCACGGTCTTGGTCAGCTCGGCCATGTCGCCGCCCCACAGCGGCACCGCGCCGCCGTAGCCGGAGGCCAGGCCGATGTACTGCTCGCCGTCGAGTTCCCAGGTGATCGGGATCGAGATGATCCCGCTGCCGGTCTGGAATTTCCACAGCTCGTCGCCGTTCTTCGCGTCGAAGATCTTGACGTAGCCGTCCGAGGTGCCGGTGACCACCAGGTCGCCCGCGGTCGCCAGCGTGCCCGACCACAGCGGGTAGACCTCCTTCTTCTCCCACGCGATCTTCCCGGTCTGCGGATCGAGCGCGCGCAGGATGCCGACGTGGTCGTCGTGCAGGCGCTTGATGCGGAAGCCCATGCCCAGGTACGCCGAACCCGGGTTGTAGGCCAGGTGCTCGGCCCAGTAGTCCATGCCCCAGTGGTTGGCGGCGATGTAGAACAGGCCGGTCTTCGGGCTGTAGCTCATCGGGTTCCAGTTCTTGCCGCCCAGGAACGGCGGCGAGACGAAGATCTGCGGGCCCTTCTGCTCGCCTTCCTTCGGCTGCACCGGGCGCTGGCCCGCGTTCTCGATCGGGCGCCCGGTCCTGAGGTCGAAGCCCTTGGCCCAGGTGATGCCGTCGACGAAGGGATACGCGGCCAGCAGCGCGGTCGGCTTGTTCGGATAGCCGGCGCCGGTGGCCAGCTTGTCGACGTCGGTGACGAAGAAGAAGCCGTTGCGGTCGGCGTGCGCGCCGGCCTTGATCGTCTTGCCGTCCTTCTTGAAGTCGAACAGCACGATCTCGTTGTTGCCGGAGAAGTCCCAGGTGTCGTTGGGCGTGTGCTGGTAGAAGCCCTTGAGCTCGCCGGTGGTGGCGTCGACGTAGGCCTGGCCGGAGGTGAACAGGCTGTCGTAGTCGTGCGGATCGCCGCCCGGCGGCGTGCGCAGATTGCCGTTCCACGGTGCGGGATTGCCGGCGCCGATGACGATGGTGTTGGTCTCCGGGTCGTAGGTCGCGCTCTGCCACGGCGCGCCGCCGCCCTGGCTCCAGGGCTCGGCCTTGCCGGTCGGGCGCGAGGGATCGTCCGGCCACGACGGCGCCTTCGGGTCGCCGGTGGGCGTGCTGTCCTTGCCGTCGAGCCGGCCGACGTGGCCCTCGACCAGCGGCCGCGCCCACACCTCGTCGCCGGTTTCCGGATCGCGCGCGAACAGCCAGCCGACCACGCCGAACTCGTCGCCCGAGCTGCCGTGGATCAGCAGCACGCGGCCGTTCTTCTCCTTCACCAGGGTCGGCGCGCCGGTCATGGTGTAGCCGACCTTGTGGTCGCCGAACTTCTTGTTCCACACCACCTTGCCGGTGTCCTTGTCCAGCGCGACCACGCGCGCGTCCAGCGTGCCGAAGTAGATCTTGTTGCCGTAGATCGCGGCGCCGCGGTTGACCACGTCGCAGCAGGGGCGGATGTCGTCGGGCAGGCGGTGCTCGTAGCTCCACAGCTGCTTGCCGGTCTTCGCGTCGAGCGCGAACAGGCGCGAGTACGAGGCGGTGACGTAGATCTTGCCGTCGTGCACCAGCGCCTGCGCCTCCTGGCCGCGCTGCTTCTCGCCGCCGAAGCTGAAGCTCCACACCGGCTGCAGGGACCCGACGTTCTTCGCGTTGATCCGGTCGAGCGGCGAGAAGCGCTGCGCCTTCAGGCCGAAGCCGTAGCTCAGCACGTCGCCGGGCGTCTTGTCGTCGTTGGCGATGTCGTCCCACGTGACCGGCGCGGCGGCGGCGCCGGCGGACAGCAGGGTTCCGGTGATCGCGGTGGCGATCGCGCAATGCAGGATGGTCTTCATGGTCCCTCCCCGGGAATGTGTTGGCGTGTCGTGGTGGTGGTTCTTGTGGTGGCGCGGTGTGCTGGAATCGCGAGGCGGCGTTGCGGTTTGCCGTTCCTTCCACCGCTGCGCGGGGGAAGGTGCCGAAGGCGGATGGGGGTGCGCCGAAGGCGCGAAGGGCGCCCCCATCCGCCCCCGTCGGGGCGCCTTCTGAAGGGACTGCCGATTCACCCCGGCGGCGGCCGCGAATCGATGTAGGTGCGGATCGCCCACATCGCCTCCTGGCTGAGGATTCCCTCGAACGGCGGCATGTAGACGCGGCCGTCGCGGCTGCGGCCGTGGCGCGCGGTGTCGATGTAGTACTGGTCCATGTCCTTGACGCAGTCCTCGTCGCCGGCGCAGTCGGCGTTGAGCTTGCGCACGTCGGGCGCGATGCCGCCCGACACCGCCTCCAGCCCGTGGCAGCGCGCGCAGTTGGCGTTGTAGCCGCGCGCGCCGACCTCCAGCGCCTCGTCGTGGTGCTCGCCGCTGCGGAACGGATTGGCCGCCAGCCAGTCGTCGCTGCCGAGCTTGGGCAGCGTGCCGGTGTCAACCGGCTGCGGCGCGGTGTCGCCGTGGCCCCAGGCGCTGCCGGCGAGCCAGGCCGTGCCGGCGGCGAGCGGCAGGGTGAGGGCGAGCGCCGCGGCGTGCAGGCGGCGGCGCGTGTTGCTGGCGGGAGATGCTGGCATGGGAACGGGACTCCGGTTGTACAGGTCGAGAAGGCGCGGCCCGCGCGTCGGGGGGAGATGCATGGGGAAACGCGCGGGGCCGCGCAAAGCGATCAGAAGAAGCCGAGTGCCTTCGGCGAGTAGCTCACCAGCAGGTTCTTGGTCTGCTGGTAGTGGTTGAGCATGTCGAGGTGGTTCTCGCGGCCGATGCCCGACTGCTTGTAGCCGCCGAACGCCGCGTGCGCGGGATAGGCGTGGTAGCAGTTGGTCCACACGCGGCCGGCCTGGATCGCGCGGCCCATGCGGTACAGGCGCGAGGCGTCGCGGCTCCACACGCCGGCGCCGAGGCCGTAGAGCGTGTCGTTGGCGATCGCCAGCGCCTCGGCCTCGTCCTTGAACGTGGTCACCGACACCACCGGCCCGAAGATCTCCTCCTGGAAGATCCGCATCCGGTTGTGGCCCTTGAACACCGTCGGCGCGACGTAGAAGCCGCCGGCCAGCTCGCCGTCGAGCTTGTTGCGCGTGCCGCCGGCCAGCACCTGCGCGCCTTCCTGCTTGCCGATGTCGATGTAGGACAGGATCTTGTCGAGCTGCTCGCTGGAGGCCTGCGCGCCGATCATGGTGTTCGGATCGAGCGGGTTGCCCTGCCGGATCGCGGCCACGCGCGCCAGCACCTTCTCCATGAACCGGTCGTAGATCGACTCCTGCACCAGCGCGCGCGACGGGCAGGTGCAGACCTCGCCCTGGTTGAAGGCGAACAGCACGAAGCCCTCCACCGCCTTGTCGAGGAAGTCGTCGTCCTCGGCCATGATGTCGGCGAAGAAGATGTTGGGCGACTTGCCGCCCAGCTCCAGCGTCACCGGGATCAGGTTCTGCGAGGCGTACTGCATGATCAGGCGGCCGGTGGTGGTCTCGCCGGTGAACGCGATCTTGGCGATGCGCGGATTGCTCGCCAGCGGCTTGCCGGCCTCCAGGCCGAAGCCGTTGACCACGTTCAGCACGCCCGGCGGCAGCAGGTCGCCGATGACTTCCATCAGCACCAGGATCGAGGCCGGCGTCTGCTCGGCCGGCTTCATCACCACGCAGTTGCCCGCCGCCAGCGCCGGCGCGAGCTTCCAGCACGCCATCAGCAGCGGGAAGTTCCACGGGATGATCTGCCCGACCACGCCCAGCGGCTCGTGGAAGTGGTAGGCGATGGTGTCGTGGTCGATCTCGGAGATGCCGCCTTCCTGCGCGCGGATCGCGCCGGCGAAGTAGCGGAAGTGGTCGGCGCACAGCGGGACGTCGGCGTTGAGCGTCTCGCGGATCGGCTTGCCGTTGTCCCAGGTCTCGGCGTGCGCCAGCAGCTCGAGGTTCTGCTCGATGCGGTCGGCGATGCGGTTGAGGAGGTTGGCGCGCTCGGTGGTGCTGGTCTTGCCCCAGGCGTCCTTGGCCGCGTGCGCGGCGTCGAGCGCGGCCTCGATGTCGTCGGCGTTCGAGCGCGGCACCTCGGTGAACGCCTTGCCGGTGATCGGCGTGATGTTCTCGAAGTACTGGCCCGACTTCGGCGCCAGCCACTGGCCGCCGATGTAGTTGGCGTAGCGCTTCTTGAAGATGGACTGCGGGTCGGTGGCTTGCGGACGTGGTGCGCTGACGGCGTTCATCGATGCTGGTCTCCTGTGCCGATGGATTGCCCGGGTGGGGTGCAGGAGAACAGCGCAAGCGCGATGCCAACTTTCGATGCTGCGGTGCGCAACGGCGCGAGCC
>JAFAEU010000169.1 GCA_023423855.1 Pseudomonadota bacterium
GAGGCGAACCACGCCACGCTGTCGGGCCACACCTTCGAGCACGACCTGCAGGTGGCCTCCGACCACGGCCTGCTCGGCAGCATCGACGCCAACCGCGGCAACGCGCAGAACGGCTGGGACACCGACCAGTTCCCGACCGACCTCTACGACACCGTCGGCGCGATGCTGGTGGTGCTGCGCCAGGGCGGGCTGGTCGGCGGCCTGAACTTCGACGCCAAGCCGCGCCGCGAGTCCACCGACATGGAGGACCTGTTCATCGCCCACGTCGGCGGCATGGACGCGTTCGCGCGCGGCCTGGAAGTGGCCTACGGCCTGCTCAACGATTCGCCTTGGGAACAATGGCGCCAGCAGCGCTACGCCAGCTTCGACGGCGGCGACGGCAAGGCCTTCGAGGACGGCAAGCTGGGCCTGGCCGATCTCGCCGCGCTGGCCGCGAAGTACGGCGAGCCGCAGCAGGTCAGCGGCAAGCAGGAGCGCTACGAGAACCTGCTCAACCAGTACCTGCTGCGCTGAGCGGCGCGCGGGCGGGCGTCATGGGAGGAACTGCAAGTCTTCGTGCCGCCCCGCCGCGCAATTGCAGGCATGCGCCTGCATCGTGTCATGGTCGTGGACGGGTCTCAGGGCTTGGCGCCGCTGCGGCGCCTGGCCGGTGGTGCCACGGAATCGCGCTTGACCAGTTGGTGCGGGATCACGTGGTCCACCACCATGCGCGTGCTGCGGTCCTTGCGGCGGATGTTGCGCAGCAGGATGTCGATCGCCGAATCGGCCATCGCCGAGACCGGCTGGCGGATCGTGGTGAGTTCCGGCCAGACCGTGGTGGAGGCGGAGGTGTCGTCGAAGCCGACCACCGACAGGTCCTCGGGCACTTCGAGGTGGCGGCGGTGCGCGACCGAGACCACGGCCGCGGCCATGTCGTCGTTGCTGGCGAAGATCGCGGTCGGCGGCGCGGGATGCGCGAGCAGGTTTTCCGCGGCGTCGAGCCCGGAGCGGTAGGTGAAGTAGCCGGACTCGACCAGGGTCTCGTCGAGCACGATGCCGGCGTCGGCCAGCGCCGCCTGGAATCCCTCGAAGCGGCGCACGCTCGCGGTCTGGTTCGGGTGTCCCTTGATGTAGCCGATGCGTCGGTGGCCGAGCGTGATCAGGTGCTCGGTGATCTCCTTGCTGGCGCGGAAGTCGTCGATGCGCACGCAGGAGATGTCGTGGCTGAAGCGGCCCGAGGCGATGGCGACCACCGGCACCTCCGCCTCGACCAGTTCCGCGACCACGCCCTTGGATTCGCACAACGGCGGCGGCAGGATCACGCCGGCCACGCGCTTGGCCAGCGCGTTGGCGGCCTGCCGCTGGGCGCCGGCGCCGAGGTTGTCCCAGGTGTCGATCACCAGTTGCGCCGCGGTGCGGCTGGCGCCGTGCAGCGCGCCCACCAGCAGTTCGCGCAGGTAGGCGGAGCTGGGGTTGGTGTAGATCAGCGCGATGCGGGTTTCCTGCGCGGTGGCCAGCGCGCTCGCGGCGAGGTTGGGCGTGTAGCCGAGTTCGCGCACCGCGCGCATCACGCGTTCGCGCGTGGTGTCGCGCACCTTGCCGTGGCCGTTGACCACGCGCGAGACCGTCATCGGCGAGACCTTGGCGAGGGCTGCGACCTCGTCGAGCGTGACGGCCTGTCCCTTGCGTCGCGCGGCTTTCCTCGGTTTCTGCAACGTTCGTTCCCCTGTCCGCGCCATGGTCGCCTGTCGTTCGGGCCGGCATGCGCGGATCCGTGCGCTTGGATGGACGCAAGCGCCCGTCGCGGTTGACGACCCGACATGAGGGCGATCTGAATGGTACACACAACCGTCAACCGCGGGCATCACCCCCTCTCCGTCGCGCCGTGGCCGTGTGGGCGCCGGCCGGGCGGGCGGCTGCCGCTGTTCGCGTTCGCCTGCTGGCTGGCTGCGCTGCTGTGCCTGCCGGCGGCGCAGGCCGAAGACGGTCATGACCTGTGGCTGCGCCATGTGCCGGTCGGATCCGGCGCGGCCGGCGACTACCGCGCGCGTCTGGTGCAACTGGTGGCGCCGGAAGCGACCGCGACGCAGCGGGTCGCGCGCGACGAACTCCTGCGCGGCCTAGGCGGCCTGCTGGGCGAGTCGCCGGCGGTGTCGAAGGCTCCCGACCGGGACGGCGCACTGATCCTCGGCACGCCGGCCTCCTCGCCGCGCATTGCGAGGCTGGGGCTCGACCTCGACGGGCTGGGAGCGGAGGGCTACCTGATCCGCAGCCTGTCGGTCGACGGCCATGCCGCCACCGTGGTCGCGGCCAACAGCGACGTCGGCGCCCTGTACGGCGCCTTCCACCTGCTGCGCCTGCTGCAGACCCGGCAGCCGCTCGATGCCCTCGACCTGCGCACATCGCCCAAGGTCGCGCTGCGCGTGCTCAACCACTGGGACAACCTCGACCGCCACGTCGAGCGCGGCTACGCCGGCCAGTCGATCTGGGACTGGCACAGGCTGCCCGACTGGCTGGACCCGCGCTATACCGACTACGCCCGCGCCAACGCCTCGATCGGCATCAACGGCACGGTGCTCAACAATGTCAACGCCAACGCGCAGATCCTCACGCCCGCCTACCTGGAGAAGGTGGAGGCGCTGGCCGGGGTGATGCGGCCGTACGGCATCCGCGTCTACCTCAGCGCCCGCTTCAGCGCACCGATGGAGATCGGCGGCCTGAAGACCGCCGATCCGAAGGATGCGGCCGTGCAGCGCTGGTGGCGCGCCAAGGCCGACGAGATCTACGCGAAAATCCCCGACTTCGGCGGCTTCCTGGTCAAGGCCAATTCGGAAGGGCAGCCCGGCCCGCAGGACTTCGGCCGCTCTCACGCCGACGGCGCCAACATGCTTGCCGACGCCGTCGCGCCGCACGGCGGCATCGTGATGTGGCGCGCGTTCGTGTATTCGGACGAGGAGCCGGACGACCGCGCCAAGCAGGCGTACACCGAGTTCGTGCCGCACGACGGCGAGTTCCGCGACAACGTGCTGGTGCAGGTGAAGAACGGCGCGATCGACTTCCAGCCGCGAGAACCCTTCCATC
>JAFAEU010000218.1 GCA_023423855.1 Pseudomonadota bacterium
CGGTCGAATCCATGCCCAGCGGATCGAAGAAGCGGCGCCGGAGGAAATCGCCCAGGCGTTCGCCGCTGATCCGCTCGATGACCAGGCCCGCGATGTCGAGCCCATAGCCGTAGATCCAGTTCGTCCCCGGCTGGAATTCGAGCGGCTGCGCGGCCAGGCGCCTGGCGAAGCCTGCCAGTCCGCCGACGTCCGCGTCGTACATCCACGCAGCGGCGACCAGGCCCGCCTCGCGGTAGAGCGGCGCGATGCTGGCGTCGCCCCAGCTGTTGGCGAGGCCGCAGGTGTGGTTGAGCAACTGCGCCACGGTCATCGGCCGCGCGGGCTCCAACTGGTCGAGCGCGCCGGCCACGACCTTGAGGTCGGCGAACTCGGGCACGTACTTCGCCACCGGATCTTCCAGCGCCAGCTTGCCGTCCTCGACCAGCGCCATCACGCCCGCCGCGACCACCGGCTTGGTCATGGAATAGATGCGATAGCGGCTGTCCGGCCCGATGGTTTCGATGCCCGGGATCTGCGCCTCGGCCAGCACCTGGCCGCGTTGTGCGATGCGGATCGACGCGAACGGCAGCGCGCCATCGTCGACGAAGCCGCGCAGGCGCGCGATGACCGGATCGAACCGGCCGGCGGCGAACACCGGACGGACCAGCATGCCCGCGGCAAACGCGGCGCTCGAAAGCAGGAAATCGCGTCGGTTGGTCACTGGTGCATCTCCTGACTCGACCAGCTTGCATGAACGCTGGATCCCTTCTCCCGCTTGCGGGAGAAGGAGAAGCAAAGAAGGTAATGCGACTCCGTCACGCCGGCATAGATTCGCCGGCATGCGCATTCGCGCTGGCCACCTCGCGCTCGGCCTGGGTGAAGCCGTACTCCGGCACGATCTGGCCCACCGGATCGGACACCGCATCCCACTCCGCGATCAGGCGTTCGCCCGCGTCGGCGCCAGCGCCGAGATGGCGCCCCTCGGTCAGCGTCACGTAGGCGCGCGCGAAATGGCCGGCGCCGGCGCAGACGATGGCGCGCGTCGGCGCGTCCTCGCCCACCAGCGGCAGCAGCGCCGGGCTGACCAGGGCCGGATCCAGCGCGCGCAGGCTGTCCTCGGGCAGCACGTCCGCGGTCATGCCGGTGGAGGCCGTGGGCGCCAGGCAGTTGACGCGGATGCCGTATTTCTCGCCCTCGATGGCCAGGGTCTGCATCAATCCCACCAGCGCCATCTTGGCGGCGCCGTAGTTGGCCTGGCCGAAGTTGCCGTACAGGCCCGAGGACGAGGTCGTCATCACGATGCGGCCGTAGCCTTGCGCGCGCATGCTCTGCCACACCGCCTTGCTGCAGATCGCCGCGCCCATCAGGTGCACGTCCACCACCTGCCTGAATTCGTGCAGGCTCATCTTGGTGAAGCTCCTGTCGCGCAGGATGCCGGCGTTGTTGACGAGGATGTCGATGCGTACCCAGGCGTCGATCGCGCGCGCGACCATCGCCGCGACGCCCGCCTCGTCGGTGACGGAACCGGCGATCGCCATCGCCTCGCCCCCGCCCGCACGGATCTCGCCGGCCACCGCTTCGGCGGCCTCGGGCGCGAGGTCGTTGACCACTACGCGCGCGCCCTTGCCGGCGAGATACAGGGCGTGCTGGCGCCCCAGTCCGCCGCCCGCCCCGGTGACGATCGCGACACGGTCCTTCAATGGCATTGCTGCACTCCCCGTCTGTCGAAAATTCCCGACGGGGCGGTGCCCGGGCTCAGCGCGCCCTGCCGTCTCCCCGTTGCCTGCAGATCGCCCTGAAGCCGGCGGCCATGAAGTCGGCCATGCGCGCCTTCACCGCGTCGTAGTCGTCCGAACGGCACAGGCCACCCGAAAGCCGGTCGATGCGCCCCGTGCGCGCCAGCGTCAGCATCAGCGCGCCGGTGACGAAGTGGTAGCCCCAGAAGATGTCTTCCTCGGCGCACTCGGGCATCGCCTGCTTGAGCAGGTCGATCAGGCGCAGCACCACCGGATCGAAGTGCTTGTCCATCAGCTCGCCGCCATGCGGCGTGTTGGACATCAGCGCGCCGAGCGCGCCGTAGTTCTTCCAGTTCTCGCCGCCCTGGCTGTAGAGGTCCAGGTCGGTGTCGAGGAAGGCGTGCAGCGCGCCCTCGAGCGTCGGCTTGCCGCCGCAGGCCGCCTCGTACGCGTCGAGCGCCTGCATGCGCGCGCTGCTGGTGACCCCTGCCCGGCGCGCGATTACCGCGTCGAACAGCGTCTGCTTGTCGTTGAAGTAGTAGTTGAGCAGGGTGTGGTGCACGCCGACGCGCTTGGCCACGTCCTTGAGCGTGACTCCGTACAGGCCGTCCTTCGAGAACAGGTGCTCGGCGGCGTCGAGGATCTGCTCGGTCATTTCCGCGCGCTGCTCGGCCTTGGTCGGACGTTTCGTCCCCGGCCTGGCCCGCTTCGCCTTGCTCGCCTTCCCGGGCCGGGATGTCGCGTCCTTCTGCACGCTGCCGCCTCCAACCTGTTGCCGGGCGTGCGCTGCGTCGGGGCGTCATGCCCCCGGGTCCCCGCTGGCGCCGCCGAATTCGGCCCTGAGGCGCATTCTGTCAATTTTCCCGGTCGCTGCCAAAGGCATGCGATCCACGCGGATCACCGAATCGGGCACCCACCACGAGACGACGCGATCGCGCAGCGCCTCGATGAGCGCCGCGTCGCTCATCGCGCTGCCTTCGCGCATCTCCACCAGCAGGACCGGGCGTTCGCCCCACTTCGGGTGCCCGCGCCCGATGACCGCCGCCAGCGAGACCTCGGAGAACTCGCCGACGATGTCCTCGATCTCCGCCGGATTGATCCATTCGCCGCCCGACTTGATCAGGTCCTTGGCGCGCCCGGTGATGGCCAGGTTGCCGTCGGCGTCGATGCGCGCCAGGTCACCGGTCGCGAACCAGCCGTCGCGATCGACCGCCGGTGCGGTCTCGCCGAAGTAGCGCTGGATCGTGCTCGCGCCGCGCACGCGCAGGTGCCCTTCCACGCCGCGCTGCTGCGGCAGGGCGACGCCGTCGGCGTCGGTCAGCAGCAGGTCCACACCGATCGACGGACGCCCGGAATGGTGCGCGGTGCGCGCCGGATCGTCGGGCGTGGCCACCGTTCCGGTCGGCGACATCTCGGTCATGCCCCAGCTGGTCTGGACGCTGACGCCCAGACGCTGTTCGATGCGCTGCATCAGCGCCGGCGCGATCGGCGCGCCGCCGACGATCACGCGCCTGAGCGAAGGCGTCTGCCCGCCGGTCGCTTCGAGGTGCTCGACCAGCGCCAGCCAGACCGTGGCCACGCCGAGCGCCACGGTGACCGACTCGGCGTTGATCAGCGCGGCCAGGCTGGCGCCGTCCAGGTGGCGGCCGGGCAACACCAGCCGCGCACCGACGGCGGGCGTCGCGAACGGCACGCCCCAGCCGTTGGCATGGAACATCGGCACGGCCAGCAGCACGCTGTCGCGCGCGGACAGGGCCATGGTGTCGGCCTGCAGCGCGCGCAGGGTGTGCAGGAACACGGCGCGGTGGGTGTAGCTCACGCCCTTCGGCGCGCCGGTGGTGCCCGAGGTGAAGCACAGGCCGCAGGGCGCGTGTTCGTCGAACCCGCCCCAGGCCACCTCGCCCTGCGCCGATGCGACCATCGGTTCGAGGGCGTCGATCGCGAGCACGCCATCGTCCTCGTCGACGATCCCGTCGATCGAGAGCACATGCTCGATCGTGTCCGCCTTCGCGGCGATGCGGCGGGCCAGCGGCGCGAGGTCGGCGGCGACGACCAGCACGCGCGGCTGCGACTTCGCCACCATCCCGGCCAGATGCGCCTCGGCCAGCCGCGGGTTCAGCGTGTGGCAGACCGCGCCCATGCCCATGACGGCGAACCAGGTCTCGACGTGCGCCTGCGTGTTCCAGGCCAGGGTCGCGACCCGGTCGCCCGCACCGACGCCGAGGCCGGCCAGCACCACCGACGCCCTGCGGCTGCGCTCGCGCAGTCCGGCGTAGCCGACGCGATCGGCGCCGCCGCCCTCGCGCGCGGTGACCAGCTCCACGTCCGGATGCCACTTCGCGCCATGGTCGAGGAACTTGTCGAGGGTCAGCGCATACGCCTGCATGTCCCCGTGGATCACGGACATCCAGTCTCCCCCGCAGGCAGCGGCGGCGAGACGATGCCGACGTTCCAGTGCCACGGCAGGTCGCCCTTTGCGCGACGCCGGCACACCACCGTCTCGACCAGTTCGTACATGCCGGGCAGCAGGTGCTCGCCCGGGACCGGCGCCGCGTCGAACGCCATGTAGGCGCGCGCGTCGCCATAGGCACGCCACTCGGGTGCGCCGGCCGCGGCGGGGACGCCGTCGCGCGCGAACGCGGCCCAGTAGCCCATCATCGCCTCGGACAGGGCCTTCTCCGCGGCCGTGTCCGGAATCTTCGGCCAGTGCGGCGGCGTGCGGTCCGCGGCGCCGAACACATAGGGAATCTCGCTGGCGTGGAACGCGTGCAGCCCCGCCTGGTCGGCGGCCGGGTAGCCGTGGTTGAAGTAGTAGAGGAAGGATGGATGGCCGAGCGCGGTCTGCTTGCGCACCAGCCGCTCCGAGGTCCAGCCGTACATCGCGTCGCGGGTCGTCGCCAGCATGGCCTCGTCGAGGTTCTCGGACGGATAGCGCTCGAGCATCGCTTCCGCGAGTTCGCCGTAGCCGGCGCGGATCGTCGCCTCGTAGGTGGCCGCGTCGGCCGGCTGCGGCGGCAGCAGGAAGCGCAGCGAGCGGATCTCGCCCTCGTTGAACCCGGCCAGGATCGGCACCGGCGCCTGTTCGCCGCGGTCGAACGCGTCGACCATCTGCGCAGGCAACACCTTGCCGTCGACGCTGCCCAGCGGCAGGAAGCCCGACAGCGCCGCCTGCACGGTCAGCGTCTGCGCGTCCATCGCGCGCAGGCGCGTCAGGCCGCGCACCTCGATCTTGCGGCTCAGCGCCAGCCCCGACTCTTCCGCCGAGGGCGTGCCGTGCACCGTCCCGCGCAGCGCCTGGGTGGAGATCATGTAGGCGCTCTGCGCGATCGCCTTGTGGAACAGGCCGTGCGCGGACGGCGCCGTCATCAGGTACATGACGCTGAGCGCACCGGCCGACTCCCCGGCGATGGTGACGTTGCCCGCGTCGCCGCCGAAGGCCGCGATGTTGCGCTGGACCCAGCGCAGCGCCTCGATCTGGTCGAGCAGGCCGTAGTTGCCC
>JAFAEU010000233.1 GCA_023423855.1 Pseudomonadota bacterium
CCGCTACACCCTGCGCCGCGCGATGGTCGACGGCGCCACGCCGGAGCAGCGCGCCTGGCGCATCGCCTCGGCGGACCTGCGCGAAGCCGCGGAGTAATACGTCCGGGAACATCTTTTTCCCGTCATCCCCGCGAAGGCGGTGATCCAGTGTCTTTTGCGACAGCGTCAAAATGGATCCACGCTTGACCAGCCTGCGGCTGTTATAAAGCGCTTCGCGGGGATGACGGCTGCTTCCCCGACGCAGCTTCCTTCTTCCGCCCGGTGGCCGCCGGCAGCGAATTCGCCCGCGCGCGCAACGGATTCAAAGCTCGAAGCGATAGCTGAGCTTGACCATCAGCTGCTCGTCGTCGCGCAGGTCGAAGCTGTCGACCAGCGCCTCGTCCACGCCGTCGGCGATCGCGCTGCGGTCGAAGCCGCCGCGGCCGTAGACCACGTACAGGTACGACAGCGGCGCCAGCTCGTAGCGGTAGCGGATCTGGAACGCGAGGTTGCGCACGCTGAAGTCCTCGACCAAGTCCGCCGCGGCGATCGCGTTGCCGGCGGCGTCGAAGCGCCAGGCGTTGCGCGCGGACGCGTCGATGCCGATCGCCTGCAGCTTCACCCGCAGTTCCTGGCGCGGATCGATGGTCCAGTCCAGGCCCGCGAACAGCTTCGCCTCCTTGCCGTCGAACGCACCGACCAGGTCGCCGGTTTCCGGCCCCTGCCAGATCAGCCAGTCCGGGCGCTGGATGAAGGCCGCGCCCGCGTTGACGCTGAAGGCGTCGTTGATGAAATAGGTGGCGCCGTAGTACAGCGCGCTGCCGAGCTTGTCGTTGCCCGCCAGCCCGCCTCCGAACACCTCGGCCTCGACGTTGTGCGCCCAGCGCCCCTTCCGCGGCCGCGTGTACTCGTAGAACGCATTGAGGTTCGCGGGCAGGCGGACGATGCCGTTGCCGCGCAGCAGCATGTCGCTGATGCCGGCGCTGTTGACGTTGATCTGCGCGTACTCGTCGCTGCCGTTGCGCAGCTGTCCCTGCCGGCTCATGCGGAACTGGTCGTTGAGCTTCTGGCCGTGGTTGTTGTGGCTGCTGCTCACGCGCCAGCGCCAGTCCTTGGAGGCGTAGCGCGAGTCGTCCGGCAGGTCGGTGAAGCGCCGCGAGACCTGCCAGTGCAGGTAGTTGGTGCTGGCGCGCGACAGGTAGCCGGCGTCGTTGATCTCGAGGTCGTTGCCGAAGTGCATCGCGATCCACTGCTGGCGCCAGCCGCGATCCATCTCGTAGTCGGCCCACAGCGTGGCGCCGAGGTCGCTGCTGCGCCCGCCGTCCTGTTCGACGCGGCTGCCGAACAGCCGGCTGCGCAGGTTCCAGCGCGGCGTCGGCCGCCAGTTGTGGTCGACGCCGAAAACGGTCGCCTCGCGATCGAGGAACGGCCGCTCGACGCGCGTCAGCATCATGCCCAGGTTCTGCGTCTGGAAGTCGCGCACCAGCCGCAGCGCGTGGAAGCTGCGCCCCGCGGCGCCGGCCTCGTCGGCGGAGAACAGGCCGTACTTCACCTCGCCCAGGCTGCCGTTGAGCTTGAGCGCCGCGGAGATGTCGCTGGCGCCGCTGCCGTCGTCCGACGGCCCGCCGATGCGGCGCGTGTACAGCAGCTGGCTGAAGTCCGAGGGCGTGGTGTACTCGAAGATGCCCTGGTTCTCGGTGAAGAACGGCCGCTTGTCGCTGACAAAGGTCTCGGTGGCGCTGAAGTTGACCACCAGGTCGTCGCTCTCCACCTGGCCGAAGTCGGGATTGACCGTCGCCGACAGCTGGAAGCGCCCGTTCGGCTTCCAGAACACGTCCACGCCGGCGTTGCCCTCGCCGCTGCCGCCGACCTTGTCGTACAGGCCGGACACGTAGGGCGTGACCGCGAGCAGCGACTGGTCGTACAGCGGCACGGTCAGCGGCGCGAAGTCGGACAGGAACCGCGAACGCTCGAAGCTGGCCACGGGCCAGGCCATGCGCTCGCCGGTGGAACCGACCACACGCGCCAGGAACACCTTCAG
This sequence comes from Pseudomonadota bacterium, assembly GCA_023423855.1. Lineage (GTDB taxonomy): Bacteria > Pseudomonadota > Gammaproteobacteria > Xanthomonadales > Xanthomonadaceae > Luteimonas. The sequence continues at coordinate 2,021 of JAFAEU010000233.1, forward strand.
CGTGCGTTCGCCGCCGCTGCCCTCGCGCATCGGCGCGGTGTGCCACGGCACCAGCAGCTCGACGCTCCAGCCCTCCTCGTCCTCGCCGACGGCGTGCCGCCACTGGCCGTCCCAATCGCTGCTGAACTGGGTTTCGTTGGTGATGATCTCGTCGGCGATGCCGCCGGTGGAGCTGACCGTGAAGGCGTAGCCGGTGCGGCCGTCGCCGTCGAAGTCGATGAAGGCGTTGACCCGGTCGACCTGCTCGTCGAAATCGCGCCGCACCTTCTGCCGCGTGCGCGGCACCTCCGGCGGCTGCGTGTTGCGGAAGGCGATGGCCAGGCCTTCCGGCGTCGCCAGCACCCAGGCCTCGGTCGGCAGCGAGCCCGGTTCGCCGGTCAGCGGCTGCACCTTGCGGAAATCGACGACGTGGGTCGCGCCTTCCCACTCGGCCGGATCGATGCGGCCGTCGATCTCCACCGCCTGCGCCGTCGCGGCGCACAGGATGGTCAGCAGCAGGGCATGGCGGGCGTGTTGCAGGGACATTCGGCGGCCATCGGCAGGTGCGCGGGATGGCCGTACCTTAGGCGCGCGGCCGGCCCCGCCTCGACTGCCGTCGGTCATGGCAACCATTTGCGCCCCGTCCGCATCCCGACAGGAGACCGTCGACGCCTGAAGCGTCCGACAACATCCTTTGTCATCCCGAGCGTAGCGAGGGATCTGCTTCCTATCGCACAGCAAAGCGGCAAAAGCAGATCCCTCGCTACGCTCGGGATGACATCCTGTTGGATGTCCTTCTACCGCCCCTCCCCGTACCGGCCCCGCAGCGGAGGCTCAGTGCTTGGGCTGCAGCATCGTCCCGGTGCACTTCTTCGACCCGCACCTGCAGGCCCAGAGCTTCTTCAGCTTGGCCGTGTGCGGCTCGTCGAGGGTGATGCCGTAATTGTAGGTCAGCTCCTCGCCCGGCTGGATGGTGCGCAGGGCGTGGATGAACACCTTGTCCTTGTGCCGGCGATCCTTCGCGTCCTCCTCGATCTCCGACTCGCAGTTCGGATCGCAGCTGTGGTTGATCCAGCGCGCGACGTTGCCG
>JAFAEU010000244.1 GCA_023423855.1 Pseudomonadota bacterium
GTGCGCAAGGAGATCGGGCCGATCGCGTCCCCGGACTTCCTGCAGTGGGCGCCGGGCCTGCCGAAGACGCGTTCGGGCAAGATCATGCGCCGCATCCTGCGCAAGATCGCCGAGAACGCGCCCGACCAGTTGGGAGACACCAGCACGCTGGCCGATCCGTCGGTGGTCGACTCGCTGGTGAAGAACCGTCACGGAGCCTGATGCCGCTATCCTCGATCCACAAGCGAAGTCCCCCGCGCCGGCCGGCCCTGCCGGCGCGGTTTCCCCCGTTCCGCAGGAGGCGGGACCCGAGCGCATGACCACGATCCTCGTTGCCGACGACCATCCCCTGTTCCGCGAGGCCCTGCGCGGCGCGGTGGTCCGCGTGATCCCGCAGGCCGAGCTGCACGAGGCCGACAACGCCCAGGCGCTGTACACGATGGCCGACGCGCATCCCGACGCCGACCTGCTGCTGCTCGACCTCAACATGCCCGGGACCCACGGCTTCAGCGCGCTGGTGCACCTGCGCGGCCTGCATCCGCAGCTGCCGGTGGTGATGGTGTCGGCGCGCGAGGAGCCGGCGGTGATCCGCCGCGCGCTCGACCACGGCGCGATGGGCTTCATCCCCAAGTCCTCCAACGCCGAGGCGCTGGGCACGGCGCTGCGCCACGTGCTCGACGGCGACCGCTGGGTGCCCGACCTCGCCGCCGGCGCGCCGGAAACGCCGCCCGACGAACACGACGTCGCCGCGCGCGTGCGCGAGCTCACGCCGCAGCAGTTCCGCGTGCTGCAGATGCTCGGCTCGGGCCAGCTCAACAAGCAGATCGGCTACGAGCTCGGCGTATCCGAGGCCACGATCAAGGCGCACATGAGCGCGATCCTGCGCAAGCTCGGCGCCTCCAACCGCACCCAGGCGGTGCTGATGGCCGGGAAACTGTCGGTCGATCCCGACAAGGTCGTGCCGCTGGAAGGCGAGGCCGAGTAGACGGGCCCCGCGCGTCAGTGCGCGTGGCGATTGCGCGCCGGTGCCGGATCCGGGACACGGCGGGGCGTGCTGTCCGCTTGGTGGCCATGTGGCCGTACTCCCGTTTGGGAGTGGAGGCGGGCGCATCCGGAAGGCTAGCGTGTGCGACGTTCCGCAAACCCAGGGCACCGTCCGGTCCCGTCAGGAGGACATCGCATGCGCATCATCCGGGAAACGACGTTCCTGCTGCTGTTCCTGCTACCCGCGCTTGTCGCGGCCGCGCAGGAGCGGGTGCCCGACGGGCCGCTGCCGCGCGACGTGGTGCCGACGCTGGTGCAACTGGAACTGCGGGTCGATCCGCGCCAGGAGGGATTCAGCGGGACCACGCGCATCGAGGCGACCCTCGCCAGGCCGCTCGACACCCTCTGGATGCACGCGCGAGATCTGGACCTGTCGCGCGCCGAAGCGGTGCTCGCCGATGGCCGGCGCGTGCCGCTGCGGGCCGAGGACGCGCACGCCTCCGGCGTGCTGAAGCTGTCCGCGCCGGAGACGCTGCCCGCGGGCGCGCTCGCGCTGGAGTTCGACCACGCCGCCGCCTTCGGCAAGCTCGAAGGCGCCTACCGCGCACGGCAGGGCGATCTGGACTACGTGCTCACGCAGATGGAGCCGCTGGGCGCGCGCAAGGTGTTCCCGGGTTTCGACGAGCCCTCGTTCAAGCAGCCGTGGGAGATCGCGCTGGTGGTGCCCGAGGCCGACGTGGCCGTCGCCAATGCCGCGCAGGCGTCCAGCGAACCTGCGGACCCGGGCTGGAAGCGCGTGCGCTTCGCCCGCACCGAGGCGCTGCCGAGCTACCTGGTCGCGTTCGCGGTCGGGCCGTGGGACGTCGTCGAGGGGCCGGCGATCGCAGCGCGCGGCGATCGCAGCGCCGCACTGCCGTTCCGCACGCTCACCGCGAAGGGCCAGTCCGCGAAGACGGCGTACGGCCGCGAACACACGCCGGCGATCGTGCATGCGCTGGAGGACTACTTCGGCACGCCGTATCCCTTCGCCAAGCTCGACAACCTCGCGGCGCCGGATTTCGCCTGGGGCGCAATGGAGAACGCGGGCCTGGTCGTCTACCGCGATTCGCTGCTGTTTCCGGAGGCGGCGTCGCCCTCGGACGAACGGCTGTATTTCTGGATGGTCTCGGCCCATGAACTCGCGCACCAGTGGTTCGGCAACCTGGTGACGATGCGCTGGTGGGACGACCTGTGGCTCAACGAGGCCTTCGCCAGCTGGATGGGCTACAAGATCGCGCACCAGCTGCAGCCGGACCTCCATGCCGACCGTGCGCTGCTCGATTCGGTGCTGCGCACGATGGACCAGGACAGCCTCGCCAGCACGCGCCGGATCGGCGAGCCGATCCGGGACTTCACCGACATCCAGTCCGCGTTCGACCCGATCACCTACGACAAGGGCGGCGCGGTGCTGGAGATGGTCGAGCGCTACGTCGGCGAACAGGCCTTCCGCGACGGCGTCCGCGACTATCTCGCGGCGCATGCGCGCGGCAACGCCACCCGCGACGACCTCTTCGCCGCGATCGCGGCGCGCGCCGGCGATGCCGAGGGCGTGCGCGCGGCGCTGGACAGCTTCATCGAGCAGCCGGGCGTGCCCGAGCTCCAGGTCGGCCTCGACTGCGCCGGCGCGACCCCGGCCCTCCGCGTGCGCCAGCGGCGCTACCTGCCCGCCGGCTCGGACGCGGACGCCGACCAGTCCTGGACCGTGCCCGTCTGCGCGCGCTATGCCGACGGTGACGCCACGCGCACCGAATGCGCGCTGGCGAGCGGGCGAGAATCGCGGATTCCGCTGCGCGAGGCGACGGCCTGCCCGGCCTGGGTGATGCCGAACGCGGACGCACGCGGCTACTACCGCTACGTCATGGACGCGCCGCTGCAGTCCGCCTTGACCGCACGGTTCGATGCGCTCAACGAACGCGAGCAGCAGGCCTATGCCGATGCGCTGCAGGCCGGGTTCAAGACCGGCGCGCTGGCGCCGGCCGCCTACCTCGCGTCGCTGCCGCAGCTGGCGCGCGCCGGCGGCTCGCAGGCCGTGACCGCGCCGTTCGCCAACCTGCGCTGGATCTGGGAGCAGCTGATCGACGGCGAGGACGCGCGCGACGACTTCCGCGCCCGGGTGGCGTCGATCTACCGTCCGCGGCTGGAGCGGCTGGGGCTCGAACCGCGCGCGGACGACAGCGAGGACGATCGCTCGCTGCGGGAGACGCTGGCTTGGGTGTTCGCCTACCGGCTGCGCGATCCGGCGGTGCGCGCGCCGCTGGCGGCGCAGGGGCGCAGCGTGCTCGGGCTCGATGGCGACGGCGCCCTCGACGCCGCCGCGGTGTCCCGCGACCTGCGCAGGAACGCACTGGTGATCGCGCTGCAGGACGGCGGGATCGAGGCATTCGATGCCGCGGACCGGCACCTGCGGGCGAGCGAGGATCCCGTCCTGCGTGGCGAACTGCTGTACGCGATGGCGCTGGTCGAGGATCCGTCGCTCGCGGCGCGTTTCCGCGCGCTGCTGCTCGAAGAGGGCGTCGTGCGCGCCAGCGAGGTCGGCTGGATGGGCGCGCAAAGCGCGGTGCCGGCCCTGCGCCCGGCCTTGCGCGATTGGATGCGCGCGAACTTCGAAACGCTCACGACCCGTTCCGGCCCGTTCATCGTCGCGGCCGTGGTGGCGATCGACGCGGCCGGGCGCTGCGACCGGACCGACGCCGAGGAGCTGCAGGCGCACTACGCGCCCATCGTGCGCGGACTGGAGGGCGGGCCGCTGGCGCTGAAACAGGCGACCGAGGACATCGGCCTGTGCGCGGCGCTGAAGCAGGCGCACGCCGGCCGGCCGCTGGTGTTCCCGCAGTGATGGCCGAGGCCTGACGCTCGGCGTCCTTCGGCAACACTGGAG
>JAFAEU010000265.1 GCA_023423855.1 Pseudomonadota bacterium
CCCGTCCCCGTCGTCGCCGCGATCCACGGACTGGCCTACGGTGGCGGGCTCGAGCTGGCGCTGGCCTGCCATGCGCGCGTGGCGACGGCGGATGCGCGCTTCGCCTTCCCGGAAGTGGGCCTCGGCCTGCTGCCGGGCGCGGGCGGCACCCAGCGCACGCCGCGCCTGGTCGGCGCGGAAGCGGCGCTGTCGCTGATGACGACCGGCAAGCCGATCGACGCCGGCCAGGCCCGCGCCATCGGACTGGTCGACGCGATCGCGGAAGGGGACCTGCGGCAGGCGGCCTCCCGGCACGCCGCCGCGCTGGCCGACGGCTTCGTCCGCACGCGCGACCGCAAGGTTCCGGCGGAGGGCGCGAAGACGGCGATCGCATGGGCGCGCGAAGCGGCGAGCAAGCGCCGCGATGCGTCCGCCGCCGCGGCCGCGTGCATCGTCGACTGCGTCGAAGCCGCGATCGAACGCGATTTCGACGCCGGCCAGGCATTGGAGCAACACCTGTTCGACGTGCTGCTCGCATCCCCGGCCTCGCGCGGCTTGCGCCACGTCTTCCTCGGCGAGCGCAGCGCGGCGCGGCTTCCGCCGCCGCTGGCCGGTGCGGGCACCCTGCCGATCGAAAGCGTCGCCGTCGTCGGCGCCGGCGTGATGGGATCGGGCATCGCCACCGCCCTGCTGGCCGCGGGCCTGCCGGTTGCACTGGTCGATCCCGACCGCGCCGCGCTGGACCGGGCCGCCTCCCGCATCGCCGATACCTTCCGCCACGACGTGCACAAGGGGCGCATCACCTCCGCCGTCGCGCAGGCGCGGATCGCGGCGCTGGCGACGACGACGGATCCCGAAGCCGCGGCCGCCGCCGCGGACCTGGTCATCGAGGCGGTGTTCGAGGACATGGCCGTCAAGCGCAAGGTCTTCGCGGCGCTGGACGCGGCGACGAAGCCGGGCGCGATCCTCGCCAGCAACACCTCCACCCTCGACGTCGACGCGATCGCCGGCGCGGTCCGCGACCCGGGCCGCGTCGTGGGCATGCACTTCTTCAGTCCGGCCAACGTCATGCGCCTGGTCGAGATCGTGCGCGGCGCGCGTACGCGTCCCGAAGTGCTGAAAACGGCGATGGCATTCGCGCGCAGGATCGGCAAGGTCGGCGTGGTCGCCGGGGTCTGCGACGGCTTCATCGGCAACCGCATGTTCGAGGAGCTGCTGCGGCAGGCCTACTTCCTGCTGGAGGAGGGCGCGCTGCCGCAGCAGGTCGATCGCGCGATGGAATCGTTCGGCTTCGCGATGGGGCCGTTCCGGGTGATGGACCTCGCCGGCCAGGACATCGGCTGGAGCATCCGCAAGCGACGCGCCGTCGAACAGCCCGGACGTCCGTACTCGGCGATTCCCGACCGGGTCTGCGAACTCGGGCGCTACGGCCAGAAGACCGGCGCCGGGTTCTATCGCTATCCCGACGGGCGCAAGGCGGTGGTCGATCCGGAGATCGACGCGCTGGTGGTCGCGCACTCGCGGGAGATCGGCGTCGAGCGCCGCGTGATCGACGACGACGAGATCGTCGAGCGCTGCGTGCTTGCGCTGGTCAACGAAGGCGCGCGCATCCTGGACGAAGGCATCGCCTGGCGCGCGGTCGACATCGACGTGGTGTGGACGGCCGGCTACGGATTTCCCGCCGCGCGCGGTGGTCCGCTGTTCCATGCCGACGGCGTCGGGCTGGCGCGCGTGCTCGCCGCCATCGAACGCTTCGGCAAGGGCCACCATGGCTGGGCATGGCAGCCCGCGGACCTGCTGGTGCGGCTGGCGAGCGAACATGGGGCTTTCGGGGACGAAGGACGCCAGTGAACCTCTGGACAAACTCGTCTTGTCATTCCGATTTGCTCTTCTCCAAGGTGAGGGAGCAACCCGGAAAAAAAGGAGCCTGTCATTTCGACCGCAGGGAGAAATCTTCCTTTCTCCTGCGCCGGAAACAAGATTTCTCCCTGCGGTCGAAATGACAGGTTCCCCTTCTTCCGGATGTTCCAGGCCAGTGCCATTCCTCTTTCGGAGACCTCGATGACCGACCATGCCACCGCTGCACATGCACACCGCCTCGCCGGACTGTTCGACCTCCGCGGCCAGGTGGCCCTGATCACCGGTGGCTCCCGCGGCCTCGGCCTGCAGATCGCCGAAGCGCTGGGCGAGTACGGCGCCACCGTGGTGCTGGCCGCGCGCAAGGCCGCCGACCTCGACGCCGCGGTCGCACACCTGGGCGCGCTCGGCATCGCCGCGGACGCGATCGCCTGCGACCTCGGCGGCGCGGAAGCGGCCGATGCCCTGGTCGAACGGATCGTCGACACACACGGCCGGCTCGACATCCTGGTCAACAACGCCGGCACCAGCTGGGGCGCACCGATGGAGGACTATCCGCTGGAGGGCTGGAACAAGGTCATCGACCTCAACCTCACCGCCCTGTTCCTGCTGACCCGGGCGGCCGGGCGCCGCGCCTTCCTCCCGCAGGGGCGCGGCAAGGTGCTCAACATCGCCTCGGTCGCCGGCCTGCAGGGCAACTACCCCGGCATGATCGGCACCATCGCCTACAGCGCCGCCAAGGGCGCGGTGGTCAACTTCACCCGCGCGCTTGCCGCCGAGTGGGGGCCGAGGAACATCAACGTCAACGCGATCGCACCGGGCTACTTCCCCACCAAACTGGCCAACGCGATGATCGAGTCGCACGGCGAGTACATGATCGCGCACACGCCGCTGGGCCGGCTCGGCGGCGAGGACGATCTCAAGGGCGCGGCCCTGCTGCTGGCCTCCGAAGCCGGGCGCCACATCACCGGGCAGGTGCTGGTGATCGACGGCGGCGCGGCGGTGATCTGAACATGGCCGCTGCATTGCTCGACCGCCGCGACCTCGATTTCCTGCTGTTCGACTGGCTGCGGATCGAATCGCTGCTCGCCCGCCCGCGCCATGCCGACCACACGCGCGACACCGTGGCCGCCGTGCTCGACCTCAGCGAGCGGCTCGCCGCGGGCGCGTTCCTGCCCGCGCTCAAGCCGAGCGACCAGAACGAGCCGACGCTGACCGCCGACGGCGTGACGGTCGCGCCGGAAGTCGCGGCCGCGGTCCGCCAGTACGCCGAGGCCGGCCTGCTGGCCGGTCCGTTCGACCACGCCGTGGAAGGCCTGCAGCTGCCGCAGCTGCTGCACTACGCCTCGATCGCGCACTTCATGGCGGCCAGCCTCGCCACCGCCGCCTATCCGATGCTGTCGGTCGCCAACGCGCGCCTGCTGGTCGCATTCGGCAATGCCGCGCAGGTCGAAGCCTTCGCGCTGCCGCAGATCCGCGGCGAGGCGCTGGGCACGATGTGCATGTCGGAGCCGCAGGCCGGTTCCTCGCTGGCCGACATCCGCACCCTCGCGGTGCCCGACGGCGAGGACGTGCTTGGACACCGCCATCGCCTGACCGGCAACAAGATGTGGATCTCCGCCGGCGACCACGACATCACCGACGACATCGTCCACCTCGTGCTCGCCAAGACGCCCGGTGCCGACGGCAAGCCCCTGCCCGGCGTCAGGGGCATCTCGCTGTTCGTCGTGCCCAAGCGATTGCCGGACGGCCAGCGCAACGACATCGCCGTGGCCGGCCTCAACCACAAGATGGGCTACCGCGGCACTTCGAACTGCCTGCTCAACTTCGGCGAAGGCAAGCACTTGCCTTCCGGCGCCGCGGGCGCGATCGGCTGGCGGATCGGCGGCGTCGGCGAAGGCCTGTCGCAGATGTTCCACATGATGAACGAGGCGCGCACCGGCGTCGGCCTCGGCGCGGCGGCGGCGGGCTGCCGCGGCCACCTGCTCTCGGTCGAGTACGCACGCGGCCGCGTGCAGGGACGCGTCGCGAACGCGGATGGCACGAGCCGACCGGCGGCGATCATCGAGCATCCCGACGTCAGGCGCATGCTGCTGCTGCAGAAGGCCTATGCCGAAGGCGCACTGGCGCTGACGCTGTATTCGGCGCGGCTGATCGACGAGCAACTCAGCGGCGACGACGCGGCCGCCACCCGCGCCGGCCGCCTGCTCGACCTGCTCACGCCCGTGGTCAAGACCTGGCCCTCCGAATACGGACTGGCCGCGAACGACCTCGCGATCCAGATCCACGGCGGCTACGGCTACACCCGCGACTACGACGTCGAGCAGCTGTACCGCGACAACCGCCTCAACCCGATCCACGAGGGCACCACCGGCATCCAGGCGCTGGACCTGCTCGGCCGCAAGCTGCTGCGCGACCGCGGCGCCACGCTGGCCGAACTGCGTGCGCTGGTGTCGGCGACGGCGGACGCCGCCGGCGCGGACCCGTCGCTGGCCGCGCACGCGAAGCGGCTCGATGCCGCGTGGAAGCGCGTGGGCGAGGTCGTGGACGCGCTGCTCGAAGCGGACGCCGCCCACGTCCTCGACGATGCAACGCCCTTCCTGTGCGCCTTCGGCCACGCCGTCGTCGCCTGGCTGTGGCTGGACATGGCGCGCCTGTGCACGGGCGACACGCCTTTCCATCGCGGCAAGCGCGCCGCCGCGCGCTGCTTTTTCGAATGCGAACTGCCGAAGGTCGATACCTGGCTCGACCAGGTGGCCGCACGCAGCGATCTGCTGGCATCGACCTCGCCCGAACTCTTCCACTCCTGAGGAACCACGACATGACCGACGTCTTCATCGTCTCCGCCGTGCGCACCGCCATTGGCGCGTTCGGCGGTGCGCTCAAGGACACGCCGCCTTCGCAGCTCGGCGTCGCCACCGCGAAGGAAGCCATCGCCCGTGCCGGGATTCCCGCGGACGCGATCGGCCACGCCGTCTACGGCCAAGTGTTGCCGAGCGAGCCGCGCGACGCCTACATGGCGCGCATCGTCGCCATCGAGTCCGGGCTGCCGATCGAGACGCCCGCGCTGACCGTCAACCGCCTGTGCGGCTCCGGCCTGCAGGCCATCGTCTCGGCCGCGCAGTCGCTGCTGCTCGGCGATTGCGACGCGGCGCTGGCCGGCGGCGCGGAGTCGATGAGCCGCACGCCGTTCTACCTGCCGACGCACCGCTGGGGCCGCAAGCTCGGCGACGCGATCCTGGTGGACGGGCTCAACGAAGGCCTGAAGGATCCCTTCGACAGGGTGCTGATGGGCATCACCGCCGAGAACGTCGCGCAGCGCCACGGGATCGACCGCGCGCGGCAGGACGCGACCGCGCTGGAGAGCCACCGGCGCGCCGCCGTCGCCATCGCCGAAGGGCGCTTCGACGGCCAGATCGTGCCGGTGACGGTCGGGCGCCGCGGGAAGGAAACCGAATTCCGGATCGACGAGCACGTGCGCAAGGAGGTTTCGCTCGACGACCTCGCCGCCCTGCGCCCGGCGTTCAAGCCCGACGGCACGGTCACCGCCGGCAACGCCTCGGGCATCAACGACGGCGCCGCCTCGGTGGTGCTGGCCACCGGCGACGCCGTCGCGCGCCACGGCCTGCGCCCGCTCGCGCGCCTGGTCGCCTACGCGCACGCCGGCGTCGAGCCGCTGTACATGGGCATGGGGCCGGTGCCGGCCACGCGCGCGGCGCTGGCTCGCGCGGGACTCTCGGTCGACGACCTCGACGTGATCGAATCCAACGAGGCCTTCGCCGCGCAGGCCTGTGCCGTGTCCGACGCCCTCGGGCTGGATCCGGCCAGGGTCAATCCCAACGGCAGCGGCATCGCGCTCGGCCATCCGGTCGGCGCGACCGGCGCGATCATCACCGTCAAGCTGGTGCACGAGTTGCAGCGCACCGGCGGCCGCTACGGCCTGGCGACGATGTGCATCGGCGGCGGCCAGGGCATCGCCGCCGTCTTCGAGCGGACGTGATCGTGTAGAACCCGTCCTTCCCGGGATTCACCCGACCGGCGCGACGAGATCCTCGTGCGCATCCGGGTGATGCGATCAGGTTAGGGCATTTTCGTTTCAGACGTTCACGTTTTTCGTCGTCCCCGCGAAGGCGGGGATCCAGTGTCGTTGCCCGTTGATTTCACGGTGACGCCCATGGATGACCAGCGCGGCGCGCTGTTGAAAAGCGCTTCCCGCTTGACCAGCCTTCGGCTGTTGTGAAGCGCCTCGCGGGAATGACGAAGATGTGAGCACCTACGCCAAATGCCCTAGCGCTCCGGCAGCCAGTCCGGCGCCGGCAGCGTGTGCAGCGCATTGCGCAGGCTGTCGTTCCAGTGGCGGCGGACGTCGTTGAGGTAGGGATCGTCGTCCTCGAGGCGCTGGTGCACGCCCACCTCCAGCGCGTCGCGCCGGTAGAGCAGCAGCTCGATCGGCGGGCCGACCGACAGGTTCGAGCGCATGGTGGAGTCGAACGAGACCAGCGCGCACTTCGCGGCCTCGTGCAGCGAGGTCCCCGGCGTGACGACGCGATCGAGGATGGGCTTGCCGAACTTGATCTCGCCGGTCTGGAAGTAGGGCGTGTCCGGGTTGGACTCGATGAAGTTCCCCTCGGAGTACACCAGGAACAGGCGCGGGGCCTCTCCCCGGATCTGGCCGCCGACGATGAAGGTGCCGGAGGCGTCGACGCCGCTGTCGCGCAGGTAGGGCTCGTCGCGCTTGCGGATCTCACGCATCGCGTCGCCGACCATGGTCGCCACCTCGAACATCGACGGCGCGTTGTACAGCCCCGCGCCGTCGCCGTGGCGCGCGCGATGTTCCAGCAGGTTCAGCGTGTTCTGCGTCAGCGACAGGTTGCCGGCCGACAGGGCGACGATCACGCGCTCGCCGGGCGCCTCGAAGGTGCGCATCTTGCCGAAGCGGCGGACGTCGTCGACGCCGGCGTTGGTGCGGGAATCGGAGGCGAACAGCAGCCCCTCGTCGAGTTTGATGCCGATGCAATAGGTCATGTCGTGGCGTTCAGCGCTGCGTCGTCGCGTGGACGGCGCATTTTGCCTGCGCGCCGCGGCGCGGGGAAGGCATCACTGGTCGCGGCCCCACGACGCCTGCGACGGCGACGGCGGCGGCATGACCGGCGCGGCGACGTCGGTCGACACCATGAACTGGCGGTGGATCGCGTCGCCGAGGCGGGTCAGCCGCGCCATGGCGTCCTGCAGCCAGGGCTCCAGCCCCTGCCCGAGGACCTCGTCGATGCGCGCGTAGCGGCACTGCGCGGACAGCGCGCCGGCCTGGCGGACGACCTCCATCGCCTCGCCGCCGGCCAGCGTGTGCAGCACGTCGTGCGCGGTAGCGGTGCAGGTCAGCAGCGAGCGCGGGTTGTGCTCCTGCAGCAGCATCAGGTCGACCACGCCGGCCGCGCTGATCGACTCGCGGTAGAGCCGGCGGTAGGTTTCGAACGCGGACAGCGACTGCAGCAGCGCGCTCCAGCGGAAATAGTCCACCGCATCCTGTTCGCGCGCTTCGGCCTGGCCTTCGCTGCCGGCGATGTCGAGCAGGCGGATCGCCCAGTCGCCGCGCTCGACGAAGGCACCCAGCTGCAGGAAGTGGTAGCCCTCGCCGCGGCCCAGCGTGCCGATGGTGACGCCGCGGAACGAGGCCGAGCGGCCCTTCACCCATTCCAGCAGGTTGTTCACGCTGTCCTCGTGCAGCCGCTTCCAGGTCCGCGTGCGCATCTCCAGCCACGAGGCGTTGAGGTCCTCGTACATCTCCGAGGTGATCGCGACGCGCTGCGCGCGGGCGCATTCGCGCGCTGCGTGCAGGCAGCTGTGGACGGAGGACGGGTTGTCCGGGGAGAGCAGCAGGTGGCGCAGCACGTTCTCCGCGTCGATGCGCCCGTAGCGCTGGCGCACCGCGTCGGCGAGGCCGAGCGCGTCGAGCGCGCGCCGCCACGGCGCGGCCTCGGCCTTGCCGCGGTCGTAGCGCTCGGGGAGCATGGCGATGCGCAGGGTCACGTCGACCAGGCGCGCGGTGTTCTCGGCGCGCTCGACGTGGCGCGCGGCCCAGTAGAGGTCGCTGGCGGTACGGCACAGCATCAGGTGCCTCCCTCCAGCACCCAGGTGTCCTTGGTGCCGCCGCCCTGCGACGAGTTCACCACCAGCGAGCCCTCGCGCAGCGCGACCCGGGTCAGTCCGCCGGGCACCACGTGGATGCGGTGGCCGCTGAGGATGTAGGGGCGCAGGTCGATGTGGCGCGGGGCCAGGCCGCTGTCCACGAAGGTGGGGCAGGTGGACAGCGACAGCGTGGGCTGCGCGATGTAGTTGGACGGATCGGCGAGGATGCGCGCGCGGAACGCCTCGATCTCGGCCTTCGTCGCCGCGGGCCCGACCAGCATGCCGTAGCCGCCGGCGCCGTGGACTTCCTTCACCACCAGCTCGTGCAGGTGCTCGAGCGTGTACGCCAGGTCGCCGGGGTCGCGCAGCATGCGCGTGGGCACGTTGTGCAGGATCGGCTCCTCGCTGAGGTAGAAGCGGATCATCTCCGGCACGTACGGGTACACCGACTTGTCGTCGCCCACGCCGGTGCCCGGCGCGTTGGCCAGGGTCACGTTGCCGGCGCGGTAGGCGGCGAACAGGCCCGGCACGCCCAGCAGCGACTCGGGCCGGAACACGGTCGGGTCGAGGAAATCGTCGTTGATGCGGCGGTAGATCACGTGCACGCGCTGCGGGCCGCGCGTGGTGCGCATGTAGACCATGTCGTCGCGCACGAACAGGTCGAGCCCCTCCACCAGCTCCACGCCCATCTGCTGCGCGAGGAAGGCGTGCTCGAAGTACGCGGAGTTCGCCGCGCCGGGCGTCAGCACCGCGACCACCGGATGGTCGATGCCGGCGGGCGCGGCCTGGCGCAGGACCTCCAGCAGCGCGTCGGGGTAGCGCCCGACCGGCGCGATCTGCTGCCGCGCGAACAGCTCCGGCAGCAGCCGCGCCATCATCCGCCGGTTCTCGAGCATGTACGACACGCCCGACGGCACCCGCAGGTTGTCCTCGAGCACGTAGTACTCGCCGTCGCCGGCGCGCACCAGGTCGATGCCGGAGATGTGCGAATACACGCCGCCGGGCGCCGCGAAGCCGCGCATCTCCGGGCGGTACTCGTCGTTGTCCAGCACCAGGTCGCGCGGGATGCGGGCCTCCTTGAGGATCCGCTGCTCGCCGTAGACGTCGCCGAGGAACAGGTTCAGCGCGTGCACGCGCTGGCGCAGGCCGGCTTCGAGCATGCGCCACTCGGCGGCGGGCACGATGCGCGGGACGAGGTCGAACGGGATCAGGCGCTCGTTGCCGGCCTCTTCGCCGTAGACCGAGAAGGTGATGCCGACGCGGTGGAACGAGATTTCCGCCTCGCGGCGCTTGTGCGCGACCTGCTGGTCGGGGGTTTCCCGCAGCCAGCGGTCGAAGGCCGCGTAGTGGGCGCGCACGCTGCCGTCCGCGGCGTGCATCTCGTCGTAGCGGTTCGACATCCGGCGGCTGGCCCCCGATCGTCCGTGCGTGGCTCCGTGATAGCACGCAGGGGCGGGCTTGGCTAGATGCTGCGCTGCGGCAACGAGCCGGGCGCGGGATGGTCACGGGTGAAACCGCCGCGCCGGTTCGCCGCAGGCGCGGCGGATGGGAGGGCGTTGCAGGGGCCTGGAAAGCAGACGGGCCGCTTGCGCGGCCCGTGCCCTCACCCCGTCCCTCTCCCGCGAAGCGGGAGGGGAAGCGCCTGGTTCGAAGCGAACCTACTTCAGCTTCGCGGCCTTCTTCAGCTCGTCGGCCTTGTCGGTCTTCTCC
>JAFAEU010000276.1 GCA_023423855.1 Pseudomonadota bacterium
GCCTAGAGCCTGCTTGAAGCGCTGGGCCTGCGCTGCATTCAACGGCTGGGCGCGGGGCGCCGACACCCTGCGTTCAGCGCGTGCGGCGCACGCGCAAGGCCACGCCGTTCGGCATGATCAGCATGTAGGTTCCCAACAATCCCTTGCGCACCTGCACGACTTCACCGGCCTGCACGTGCCCGCTGCCGCGTGATTCGGCCTGCGTCCAGACTTGCCCGTTCTCGAGCCTGAAAACGCGCTGCCCGTTGTAGTGGTCCACTTTGGCGACCCGGCTTTCGATCCGTTCCGGGTCGGCTTGCTCGACGGTCTGTCCAGGATTGAGCAACGGGTCCCGCGGCTTGTTCAAACCGAAATCGGCCTGCGCCTGCTCCGTTGCCGCCTCGATCACTTCCGACGGTGGCGGGAACGCCTTGTCGTAGCAGGCCAGCCGCGCGGCGGCCTGGGCCTCGCTGGCGCAAGCATGGGTAGGTTGCTGCGCCGCCGCCGGCAGCGCAAGCAGCAACAGGATCATTGGCGGAAAACAGCGCATCGGCATCGTTCCTTTGGCGTGAATGCAAGAATAACCCGCCGGTTCAGGCCACGTCGCCTGCGGTACGCCAGTCGCGCATCGCACCGGCCAGCGCCGTCGCCATTTCCCGCTCGGCCAGGCTGAGCAGCGGATTCCACACGTCGAACATCAGGATCACCCGCAGCTTGTCGCTGTCGTTGCGCGCCTCGTGCTCGATGGTGTCGTCGAAGACCCAGCACTTGCCTTCCCTCCACTGCTTCCAGTCGTAGCCGACGCGGTAGCTGCAGTTCTCCGGCACCACCAGCGGCAGGTGCGCGACCAGCCGCGCATTGGTCTCGCCGGTGTGTGGCGGGATGTGCGCGCCGGGCGCCAGCGCGGAGAACATCGCGTTCGGGCACAGCCCGGGAATGTCCACCGCATCCACCAGCGCCAGCGCCTCGGCCGTGCGCGGGCACTGCGACAGGTGCTCGTGCACGGGTTCGCCGTGCGCGTACAGGTGGAACCCGCTCCAGTTGCGCGAGTGGTTGAGCTTGTCCCACTGGTTGACCGGATCCCCGGGCCGGTACTGGATGTAGGGAACGAACTCGTCCCCGCGGCTGGCGATCATTTCCTGCAGCTCGGCCTTGATCGCGTCGGTGCGCGATTCCAGTTCGCGCATCCACGGAAACAGCGCGTCGTCGTAGAAGGTGAGCGCCGGCAGTCGCGGCACCTGCAGCTGGTTGCACTCGGAGTGGTAGGGTCGCGTGCGCCCGGCCAGGATCGAGACCGCCTCGTCCCAGCGGCCCGCCAGCGCGGCGTCCACGGTCGTGCGCTTCGCCGCCACCTGGTGCGTCAGGTAGTCGACGAGGTCCTGCGTGTCGCGCTCGACCACCTCGCGCGCATGCGCGAGCCGGCGGCGCAGCGCGGGCGGCCATTCCGGTTCCGCCGGCGCGACCTTCAGCACGTCGCGAAACGCAGCGGCCGCGATCCTCGGCTTGCCCTGCTGTTCGAGGAACTCGCCCTTGCCCAGCAGCGCCGGCAGGAAATACGGATCGATCTCGAGCGCGGCGATGATCGCGCCCCACTCCTGCTCCGGCTGGCCGCCTTCGCGATGGATCCGGCCGATGGTCAGCGCGATCATCGGGTCGCGCGGCGCGCGCGCGCGCGCCTGCTGCAGCAGCTCCAGCGCGGCCCGCGAGTCACCGCGCTGGAACGCGTGCACGCCCAGGCTGAAGAGCGCCTGCACGTTGCCCGGATCCAGCGCCTGCACCTGGCCCCACAGCCGCTCGGCCTCCTGCCAGCGCCCGCCGGCGGCAGCGGCCCCGGCGGCGTTCACCAAAGACGATACCTGTGCGTTCACGAACCTGTTCCGCTTCCGCCGGACCGGCGCAGCACCATTCTATCCATCGGACGCCGCGTCGGTATCAGGCAGACCTCGACTCACCCCAACTGCGCCGGCAGGCGCTCGCGATAGGCTTCCATGTGACCGGCGACCTCGGCCTGCTCGGCCGGCCAGGAGGTCTCGTCGAACCCGGTGACCGCAGCCAGCGCATCGGCCGCGCAATCCGGCGACACGATCGCGCCTTCGAGCGGCAGCAGGCCGACGCCGCTGTCGCGCGCCGCGTGCCGGCCCTCCACCCGCCCCACGATCCACTCCAGCACCCGCATGTTCTCGCCGAAGCCCGGCCACAGGAAGCGGCCCTCCGCGTCCTTGCGGAACCAGTTGACGTGGAAGATCCTCGGCAGCTTCGCGCCCGGCCGGTCGAACGAGAGCCAGTGCGCGAAGTAGTCGCCGAAGTGGTAGCCGCAGAATGGCTTCATCGCCATCGGGTCGCGGCGCATCACGCCGGTCTGGCCGGTCGCCGCCGCCGTGGTCTCCGAGCCCATCGAGGCGCCGACGCGCACGCCATGGGTCCAGTCGCGGGCCTCGAACACCAGCGGCATCAGGGTCGCGCGGCGGCCGCCGAAGACGATGGCCGAGATCGGCACGCCCTGCGCGTCCTCCGCGCGCGGCGACCAGCTCGGACACTGCCGGGCGCCGACGGTGAAGCGCGAGTTGGGGTGCGCGGCGGGCTTGCCGGCGCCGGCATCGAACGGATTGCCCTTCCAGTCGGTGACCGGCACGCGCTTGTCCAGGCCTTCCCACCACGGCTGGTTGTCGTCGGTGAGGGCCACG
>JAFAEU010000332.1 GCA_023423855.1 Pseudomonadota bacterium
GGTCTCGATCCGGTTCTTCACCGTTTCGCCTTCCGGCGTGTCGGCGAACTGCACCCCGACGCCGGCGGTGCGGGCGCCCTGCGCGCCGGTGGGCGTGACCCAGACCACCTTGCCCGCGACCGGCAGGCGGTCGCCGGATTCGGGCAGGGTCAGCAGCAGGAAGACCTCGTCGCCGAGGAAATAGCGCTTGGGCGTGGGCACGAAGATGCCACCGTGCTTGAGGTACGGCATGTAGGCGCTGTAGAGCGCCGACTTGTCCTTCAGCGCCAGCGACAGGATGCCCTGCCGTGCGCCGCCCGCGGTGCTGCTCATCGGTAACCCCTCGATCCTGTCCCGGCGCCCTGTGCGTCCCGTCCGCGCCATGCCAGCAGCAGCTCCGCCACCGCGAGGTCGGCGCGCACCGTCGTCCGCAACAGGTCACGGGTGCGGTTGGCCGCGTCGAACCACGCCGCCAGCTTCCGGATTCGCGCGGGATCGGTCAAGCCCACGGCCTCGGCGAGCGCGAGGTCGGCGGCGTGGCGCAGGCGCAGCGTCGCGTCGTCGTCGGCGACCCAGCGCTGCGCGGTTTCGATCGGCGCGGCCTCGCCGCGCGCGAGTTTCGCGAGGTCGCCGGCCACGTCCTTGCGCAGGACCATGCCACCGTCGCGCAGCCAGGCGTCGGCCAGGCCGGGATGGCCGCGCGCGGCGTCGAGCGCTTCGATCGCGACCTTGTCGGCATGGTCCTGCGCACGCAGCCACGCCAGCGCCTCGTCGCGTGGCGGCAGGCGGAATTCGAGCCGCTGGCAGCGACTGCGGATCGTCGCCGGCAATCGCGAGGGGTTCGACGCGAGCAGCCACAGGTAGCGTCCCGGCTGCGGTTCCTCCAGCGTCTTGAGCAGCGCGTTGCAGGCGGCGTGGTTGATCGCGTCGGCGGGATCGACGATCGCAACCTGGGCACCGCCGTACTGCGGCGTCAGCGACAGCTTCTCCGACAGCTCGCGGATCTGTTCGATCACGATCTCGCTGCGCAGCCTGGTGCCTTCCTTGTTGAGCTGCAGCGTGACCATGTGGAAGTCGGGATGGGTGCCGGCCTCGAGCAGGTGCGCGGCGCGTGGTTCGTGCGCGGCGAGCACCTGGGCCGCGAGCCGTTCGGCCACCTTGCGCTTGCCCAGCTGCGCCGGGCCGCAGATCAGCAGCGCGTGGCCGAGGCGGCCTTCGGCCAGGGTCGCGGCCGCGTGCTCGTACGCGCGCTGCTGCCAGGGGGCGAGCGTGTCGCTCATGCGCTTGCCCGCCAGGCCTGCAGCTGGCGCACCGCTTCGGCCGCTACTTCGGACGCAGGCAGCGAGGCATCGATGACGCGGAAGCGCTGCGGCTGCGCGACCGCGCGCGCGCGATACGCGGCGCGCACGCGCTCGAAGAATTCGTCGCGCTCGGACTCGATGCGGTCGGGCGACTGGTCGCGGCCGCGCGTGCGCTCGCGGCCGCGCGCGACGTCGACGTCGAGCAGCAGGGTCAGCCCCGGCTGCAGGCCCACCACCCGGCGCTCCAGTTCGGCGATCCAGGCGACGTCCAGCCCGCGGCCGCCGCCCTGGTAGGCGTAGCTGGAATCGGTGAAGCGGTCGCACAGCACCCAGGCGCCGCGCTCGAGCGCGGGCAGGATCGTCTCGCGCACGTGCTGGGCGCGGGCGGCGAACATCAGCAGCAGCTCGGTGCCGGCCGACGGCGGCTCGTGCGAAGGGTCGAGCAGCAGGCCGCGGATCATCTCCGCCAGCGGCGTGCCGCCGGGCTCGCGCGTGCTGACGACCTCGTCGCCGCCCTCGCGCAGCGCCGCGCGCAGGGCGTCGAGCACCGTGGTCTTGCCGGCCCCCTCGCCGCCTTCCAGCGAAACGAAGCGCGGATGGGAAGGCAGTGCGTTCGTCGTGCCGCTCATTTGGGCCCGAACCGTTCGCGGTAGCGGCGCACGTACTCGCGCACCGCGGCGTTGTGTTCGTCGAGCGTGCGCGAGAACACGTGGCGGCCGCTGCCGTCGCCGACCGCGACGAAATACAGCGCGTCGCCGTCGGCCGGGTTGGTCGCGGCGCGGATGGCGTCGGCGCCGGCCATCGCGATCGGCGTCGGCGGCAGGCCGTCGCGGGTGTAGGTGTTGTACGGCGTGTCGGCCAGCAGGTCGGCGCGACGGATGTTGCCGGCGTAGCTGCTGCCCATGCCGTAGATCACGGTCGGGTCGGTCTGCAGGCGCATGCCCAGCTTCAGCCGGCGCACGAACACGCCGCCGATCCGCGGCCGCTCCTCGGCGATGCCGGTTTCCTTCTCGATGACCGAGGCCAGCACCAGCGCCTCGTCCGCCGTCTTCAGCGGCAGGTCGGCGGCGCGCGATTCCCATGCGGCCTGCAGCGTGCGGTCCAGCGCCGCGTTCGCGCGCCGCAGCAGGTCGAGGTCGCTGTCGCCGCGCGTGTAGACGTAGGTTTCCGGCAGGAAGCGGCCTTCCGGATGCACGCCGGCGTGGCCGAGCTCGGCCATCAGCGCGGCATCGTCGAGTTCGCCGAGGGTCTGCACCAGCGGCGTCGCCTTCGCCAGCGCCGCGCGCAGTTCGCGGATGTTCCAGCCTTCGACGAGGGTGAAGCGGTAGCTGACGATGCGGCCGTCGCGCATGCGCTCGAGCAGGATGCGCGGCGTCAGCCCGGGTTCGAGCGCGTATTCGCCGACCTGGACGCGGCCGATGGCGCCCAGCTGTTTCGCCAGCACCTGCCACTCCAGCT